>JAWWPV010000225.1:0-2668 GCA_033854775.1 Trebonia sp. | reverse complement strand
TACCGGGCTCTACGTCCCGCACCACTGGCACAGGCCGGACCAGTCGGCCTTCGGCGAGCACCGCGACGCCGGCTTCGACGGCGTGCGGCGGCAACTGGAGGAGTACCTGGCCGGTGAGCGGCGCGAGTTCGACGTGCCGGTCGAGACCGCCGGCCGCCCGCTCCAGGAACGGGTCTGGCAGCTGATCGGGCAGATCCCCTACGGGGCGACCGCGAGCTACGGCGAGCTTGCCAGCCAGCTCGGCGGCGGGGTCACGGCCCAGGAGGTCGGTGCCGCGGTAGGGCGCAATCCGGTGAGCATCATCATCCCCTGCCACCGGGTGGTGGGCGCCAGCGGCGGGCTGACCGGCTACGCGGGCGGGCTGCGCCGCAAGCGGGTCCTGCTCGACCTGGAGCAGGCTGTGGCCGGCCGTTCAGCGCGGCTCTTCTAACCCTGCTCTCCTAGGATGGGGCCGAGCATGAAGCAGCCGTTCGAGAAGGTCGTGGCGCAGCACGGAGACACGGTGCTGCGCGTGTGCCGGGTGCTCCTCGGCGTCCACGACGCCGAGGACGCCTGGTCGGAGACCTTCCTCGCCGCGTTGCGCGCCTACCCGGACCTGCCGGACACCGCCAACACCCAGGCGTGGCTGGTGACGATCGCGCACCGCAAGGCCATCGACGTGCTCCGGGCCCGCAAGCGGCAGCCCGCGCCGGTCGGGGAACTCCCCGAGGCGCCGACCGCGCTCGGCGTGCCCGGTGCCCATGACGCCGACCTGTGGCAGGCGGTCGCGGCGCTGCCCGACAAGCAGCGCCAGGCGGTGGCGTATCACTACGTCGCCGGCCTGCCGTACGCCGAGATCGCGGTGATCCTCGGCGGCACCACCGACGCGGCGCGCAGGGCCGCGGCCGATGGCATCAAGAGCCTGCGGAAGAACTATCAAGGCGCAACGACGGAAGGAGCGCCGTCATGAACGACTATTTCGTGTCCCCCGCTGACGCCGGCACGCTGGCGAGGCTGCGGCTCAGGCTTGAGCAGGCCGCCGAGGCCGAGGGCCTGCTCGACGTCGCCTACTCCACGGTCGACTCCCCGGTCGGCCCGCTCCTGCTCGCGGCGACGCCGAAGGGCCTGGTGCGCGTGGCCTATGACATCGAGGACCACGACCGCGTCCTGGACGCCTTGTCGCAGCGGCTCAGCCCGCGCGTGCTGCGGGCACCGCAGCGGCTGGACGCGGCCGCACGGGAACTCGATGAGTACTTCGGCGGACGGCGCCAGGCGTTCGACCTGCCGCTTGACCTGTCCTTGTCCACGGGGTTCCGCCAGCTGGTGCAGCGGCACCTGCCCGAGATCGGGTACGGGCAGACCCGCACGTACGGGCAGGTCGCGGAGCTCGTCGGCAACCCGAAGGCGGTCAGGGCGGTCGGCACCGCCTGCGCCACCAACCCGCTGCCCGTCGTCGTGCCCTGCCACCGGGTGCTGCCGGCCAGCGGGGGACCCGGCCGCTACGTCGGGGGACCCGCGGCGAAGGTAACGCTCCTCAGTCTGGAGGCGGCATGAGCGGCAGCACGCAAGTCACTAACGTTGGGCCGGGCACGGACCCGTGGCAGCGGCGGGTGGACTCAGGCGACTGGGACGCCATCAGGGCCGAGCTGGATTCCTGCGGCGGCGCGCTGCTGCCCCAGTTGCTCACCCCTGGGGAGGCGCAGCAGATCCGCGGCCTCTACGGGCAGGCCGGCCGGTTCCGCAGCACGGTCAACATGGCCGCGCACCGGTTCGGTGAAGGCGAGTACCGCTACTTCGCGGCCCCGTACCCGGAGCCGGTCGAGCGGCTCAAGCAGGCGCTGTACCCGCGGCTGCTGCCGATCGCCCGCGAATGGTGGGCCAGGCTCGGCCGCCCCGCCCCGTGGCCGGACACGCTGGATGAGTGGCTGCGGATGTGCCACGAAGCCGGGCAGGTGAAGCCGACCGCGATCCTGCTCCGCTACCGGGCGGGCGACTGGAACGCCCTGCACCGCGACCTCTACGGTGACCTGGTGTTCCCGCTTCAGGTTGTCATCAACCTGAACCAGCCTGGTGTCGACCACGCCGGCGGGGAGTTCCTGCTGATGGAGCAGCGGCCGCGGGCCCAGTCCCGCGGCACCGCCACGCTGCTCCCGCACTGCCACGGCTACCTGTTCACCACCCGCGACCGGCCCGTCCGCTCCGCGCGCGGCTGGTCTGCTGCCCCGGTCCGGCACGGCGTGTCCGTGATCCGCTCTGGCGAGCGGCACACCCTCGGCCTCGTCTTCCACGACGCGCCGTGAGTTACACGCTGCTCGGCGCGGACGGCAGGCCGCATGAGTCGGACGAGAAAGGGCAGTGGGGCGGCCACCGGGGCACCAAGATCTACGGCCGCCTCGACTGCCCGTCCGCGCTGCGCGCGATCGCCCGTGGCGGGTACGCGCGGCGGCGCGTCTTCTTCGCGGACGAGGCGACCGCCGTCGCCGCCGGCTACCGTCCCTGCGCCGCCTGTTGCCGGGAGCGCTACGACGCGTGGCGGGCCGGCCGGGAGCCTCCTGGCTACGCTTGACGCATGCGCGACTCGCCGCCTGCTGCCGCGGACCGGCCTCGGCGCCGGCTTGCACCATGCGGCTGGTGCCCCGTCGGACCCTTCGGAAATACGCGCGGGAATTCAGCCAGGTTGATGGACACA
>JAWWPV010000224.1:0-3979 GCA_033854775.1 Trebonia sp. | reverse complement strand
ATCCCGCGTGATGCTTGAGGGCCGACGTCCGTTAGTCGAAGTTGTTCTTGCGGCCCTCGCGGACGTAGTCGACGGTGTTGCGGATGTGGCCCTCGCCGTGCACGGCCTTCTTCTTCGCGACGTGGCCGAACATCTGGATGCCGAAGCCGCCGTCCAGGTCGTTCGCGATCCGCTGCTTCCACGGCCGCCTGACGATCTGCGTGGTCAGCCGCCGCACGGTCCGCGGCTGGGTCATGATGTGGTCCGCGATCGCAAGTGCCCGGGCGATCAGCTCGGCCCGCGGCACGACCTCGTTGACCATGCCCCACTCGAGCGCCTGCTCCGCGGTGATGGCCTCGCCGGTGAGCAGCGCGTACGCGGCGCGCTTGACGCCGAGCAGTTCCTGGAAGCAGTTGTGGATGCCGTCCGCGGGCACCGAGCCGATGTCATAGTGCAGGTCGAAGATCGTCGCGCCCTCCGCCGCGAGCGAGATGTCGCACATCAGCACGATCTCGGTGTGGAACCCCGGGCCGTTCAGCAGCCCGATCGTGGGGATCTCCAGGTCGTTGACCAGCGCGGAGACGTTGATCCTGCCGTCCTTGTACGCGTACTCGTATGCCCAGTACTCCATGTCGGCCTCTTCGAGCGCGAACCCCTCGGGGTCGGAGCCCATCATGAACTCCTCCCCTGAGCCGGTGAGGATGAGGATCTCGTTCTCCGGGTCCGCGCCGACGGTCTTGAGCATCTGGCCGAGCGCCCGGTGGTTTTCCACCGAAAGCTGGATCGGCCCGCCGACGGTGTGCGCCTCGACGAGCAGCACGCCGTCGTCGCGGCGGGTGAACTTGAAGAAGTCCTTGAACCGCTCGCTGTACTCCGCAAGCTTCGGCGTGGGGACGAACTTCTGTAGCGACATCGGGGTTCCTCCGGCGCGGTGTGCCTGGTGACGACAATGCGATCGATTGCAACAGGAGACTAGCCCCGGCCGCGCCGGTTATCCAGGGCGCGGCCGGGGTGGGCACGCAAGCGCACGTCCGTCCGGCGCACGGTTGGGATTTTTCCGAACGGATTCGTGCTTCGCCACATCCCGCCCGCGGTTTCGCCGTGCCCGGGGCTGGCCGGGGCGCGGGAGGAGCGTGGGGGGACGGGCGAAGCACGCACCCGTTCTGTCGAAAGGTTTCGGTCTTTATCCTGTACGCCGGACTAGTGACGCTCGCGGCGGAGCTTTGTTACGGTCACCGTTGTGAAGCTGGTCGCGGGAATCGATTCGTCTACGCAGTCAACCAAGGTGCTCCTCGTGCGGGCCGACGACGGGACCGTCGTCGGTGAGGCGTCCGCGCCGCATCCGGACGGGACCGAGTGCCACCCGGACCGCTGGTGGGAGGCGCTCACGGCGGCGGGGCGCGACCTGCTTGCGCGGGCGGAAGCGGTCGGGGTCGCCGCCCAGCAGCACGGCATGGTCACGGTCGACGAGGCCGGGGCGGTCGTCCGGCCCGCGATGCTCTGGAACGACGTGAAGTCGGCGCCCCAGGCCGCGGCGCTCGTCACCGAGTTCGGCGGGCCGGCGGAGTGGGCGGCGCGGACCGGGTCCGTGCCGACGATGTCGTTCACCGTCACCAAGCTCCGCTGGCTCGCCGAGCGCGAGCCGGAGCACGCGGCGCGGGTGGCCGCGGTCATGCTGCCGCACGACTGGCTGACCTGGCGGCTGGCCGGAGGCGGCGCGGACGGCTCAGGTGGTGACCCGGCGGTCGAGCCGGTGACCGACCGCGGTGACGCGTCGGGGACCGGGTACTTCTCCCCCGCCGACAGCCGCTGGCTGCCCGACTACGCGGCGCGGGCGCTCGGGCATCCGGTCGCGCTGCCCCGGGTCGCCGGTCCTGCCGAGATCGTCGGCCGCACCTCCTGGGGCGCGGCCATATCCGCGGGCACCGGGGACAACATGGGCGCGGCGCTCGGCATGAGCCTGGCGGAGGGCGACATCGCGGTGTCGATCGGCACCTCGGGCACGGCCTACGCGGTGACCTCGGCGATGACGGCGGACCCGAGCGGGCTCGTGTCCGGGTTCGCCGACGCGACCGGCCGGTTCCTGCCGCTGGTCGCCACGCTCAACGCGGCCCGGGTTCTCGGCGTCACCGCGCGGATGCTCGGGGTGGACACGGCCGGGCTGTCCGACCTGGCGCTGAAGGCGGAGGCGGGCGCGAGCGGACTGGTGCTGCTCCCCTACCTCGACGGTGAGCGGACGCCGAACCGGCCGACGGCGAACGGGGTGCTGCGCGGGCTCACGACGTCGAATGCCACGCCGGAGAACCTGGCGCGGGCGGCGGTCGAGGCGGTCTTGTGCTCGCTCGCGGACGCCATCGACTGCCTGCGCTCGTGCGGGATCAGCCCGGACCGGATCGTGCTCACCGGCGGCGCGGCCAGGTCGGAGGCGGTGCGGTCGGTCGCGCCCGCGGTGTTCGGCCTGCCGGTGCTGGTGCCAGAGGCGGCCGAGTACGTGGCGCTCGGCGCCGCGCGCCAGGCGGCCTGGGCCCTGTCCGGCGATGCCGAGCCTCCGTCGTGGCCGGCCCGGCCGTCGGTCACCCTTGAGGCTTCCGCGGCGCCCGGGGTGCGCGAGCAGTACGGCGCCCTGCGTGACGACGCGGCCGCGTGGCAGGCGCCCTTATCAGTGTCCCGCGCGCTGCCCGTGGACGGCCGGGCACGGATTACGAGCCGCCAGAAGACGGGACGCGGGTGAAGACCGCGGCGGCGACCAGGGCCAGCAGGCCGGCGAAGACGAACAGGCCACGGTAGCCGCCCGCGCCCGCCACCACGAGGCCGGCGATCGGCGCGCCGATGACCTGGGGGACCGCGGACGCGATGTTGATGATCCCCAGGTCGCGGCCCGCGTTCGCCTGGCTGGGCAGCACCACCATGGACAGCGCCTGGCTGACCGACTGGAAGGCGCCGTAGCCGACCCCGAGGGCGAACGCGCACACGACGACCACGGCCCACATGGCGAAGCCGGCGAGCACGAAGCCGGTCGCCGCCAGCACGACCGAAGCGAGCACCGCATACCGGCGGTAGCCGCCCGACCGGTCGGCGACGCGGCCGACGGCGACGGTCGCGACGATGACCGCGAGCGTGGCGATCAGCACGAGGATCAGCTGCCCCTGGCCCGGATTGCGGTAGTGCACGACGTCCTGAAGGTAGTAGTAGAGGTAGAGGAGCGCGATGGTCTCCGCCAGCGTGACGAGGAACTTGGCGAGCCAGACCAGGCCGAACCCCTGCCCCATCGACAGCAGCGCGCGGAGGCCCGGCCGGGCCACGGCGCCGGACGCCGGCGCGGTGCTCGCGTCTTCCGGCGCATAGCTGACCCGGGGCAGCCGGTACAGCACCACCACCAAGGGAACCAGGCAGACGACGTAGCCGACGGAGATCGCGGTCATCCCCGCGGTGACCGAGGGGAACACCAGGACGACGGCGGCGAGGCCGATGATGAGCCCGAGCGCCTGCGCGACGGAGATCAGCCCCCACACGAGTCCCCAGGACCGCCGGTCGACGTGGTCCACCACGATCGCCGACATCGGCGAGTACGCGATGTTGATCGTGGCCTGGCAGAGCGTCCACCAGATGGCGATGTCGACGACGGAGTGCTGGTAGCCGAGGATGAAGTGCGCCACCCCGCCGGTGACGAGGCCGATGAGCACCGTGACCGACCGGTTGTCCGCGCCGACCCAGCGGTCCGAGTAGTGGCCGGCCAGCGGGTTGACGACGAGCGCCGCGAACGCGCCAAGCCCGGTCACCAGGCCGAGCCCGATCGCCTTGTCACCAGATCCGACGGCCGACTCGATCATCCGGGGCAGGATGTTCTGGATAGGCGCGATGAGCGCCACGTTGGTGCCGAAGTTCGCGACCATCAGCGCGGCGACAAACGGGCGGTTCAGCCGGGGCGCGGCCTGCGCGGCCGTCGGCGCAGCATGCTCCAGAGCTGACACCTGTCCCTCGGTGGGCTAGCAAGAGGTGA
>JAWWPV010000223.1:0-2744 GCA_033854775.1 Trebonia sp. | reverse complement strand
GGTGCCGCGCGACTCCGTGGCGCTGCCCCCGCGGCCCGCGGCCCGGCTGCCCGCGGCCTCGCCGGCGAGTCCGAGTTCGCTGGCGCGGAGCGCACGGCGATCGCACTGCGCGCGTACATCAACCTCTCCGACGCCCTTGAGCTGCTCGGACGGCACGCCGAGGCGGCACAGACCGCGGCCGAAGGCATCGATCTGGCGACCAGGACCGGGATGACCAGGACGCTCGGCTCGTACCTGATCGGGAACCTGGCCGACTCACTGCTGCGGATGGGCCAGGTCGACGAGGCTGACAAGCTGGCCTCGCAGGCCCTCGCCGCGCTTCCAGAAGGGGTCTTCAGTGCCACCCTCCGCCAGTTCCGCGCCGAGATCGCCGTGATGCGCGGACGGTATGACGAGGCCGCCGCGGGTAATCGCGCCACCGGGAGGATCCTCGGCGACACCAGAGACGTCCAGTTCACCCAGACGCTCAGGTACACCGCGGGCATGACCGCGCTCGGCACCGGGGACATCGCCGCCGCCAGGGAGGCGGTCACCGAGGGGCTGCCTGACGTGACAAGCCCCTGGGGGGCGCGTTACGGCTGGCCCCTGCTGTGGCTAGGCATGCGGATCGAGGCCGATGCCGCGACTCGTCACCGTGACCGCAGGGAACCGCTCCCGGCGGAGATCTCGGACCGCTGCGCACGGCTCGCCGCCCTCGCCGCACAGGTGCAGGCCCCGGCCCCGTCCTGGGAGGCCTACCGCGAGCTCACCACCGCCGAGCACGCCCGGGCCCAGGGCACCGACGCCCCGGCGGCCTGGCTCAACGCGGTCACCGCGTGGCGGCGCGCCGCCGAGCCCTACCCGCTCTCCTACACGCTGCTGCGCCTCGCCGAGGCACTGACCGCGGCGGGCGACCTTGACGCGGCGGCCCACGCCGTCCGGGAGTCGCACGCCCTGGCAAGGCGCCTCGGCGCGGCCCCGGTCGCCACCGAAGCCGAGTCGCTCGCCCGTCGCGCCCGCCTCAGCCTGCCCGAGCAACCGACGGACTCCCCGGACAGCCAGGCCGGCGCGCGGGGCGCGCACGGGCCAGCGGCCGACCGGGCCGGAACCGCGCCGCCGAGGCCGACGGACGAGCTGGCCCGCTTCGGCCTTACCGACCGGGAGCGCGAGGTCCTCATCCTCGTCGCCGCCGGCCGCTCCAACCCGGAGATCGCCAGGGAACTGTTCATCAGCGCGAAGACCGCCAGCGTCCACGTCTCCAACATCCTGGCCAAGCTCGGCGTCAGCGGCCGGGTCGAGGCCGCCGCGGTAGCCCACCGGCTAGGCCTCACCGGCTAGCAGCACTGGCAGGCGAGGGAGGGCACCGCCGTAAGTATGCCGCCGGCGAAGGCCGGTCAGGCGAGCCCGGCACGGCAAGCCCGGGTGAGGGGGCTGGCGGGAAATCTAAGGCTGCGGGTAAGGCAGCCGGACGATTCGCCGGCGTGGGCCTTAGGCCGACTGTGAGAAGTGCGTTCCCATGCAGTCGGGCAGAAGAAAGGCCACTTCAGTGAATAGCAGTGAAGGAACCATCCGGGCCGCGCTCGGCTACCCGGCGTTCCGGTCGCTCCTGGCCGGCCTCGCGGTTTCCCAGGTCGGCGACTGGCTCTACAACCTGGCCCTGGTCACGCTGGTCTACCAGCGGACCGGGTCCGCGATGTGGGCGGGGGTCACCACCGCCGCCCGCGTCGTCCCGATGGTGGTCCTCGGGCCCCTGGGCGGCGTGGTCGCCGACCGGTTCGGGCGCCGCGGCGTCCTGATCGCCAGCGACCTGGCCAGGCTCGTCCTGATGCTCGGGCTCGCGCTCGTCACGGCGGCGCACCTGCCGGTGCTGCTTGCCCCGGTGATCGCGGCCCTGGCCACGGCGGCGGGCGCGCCGTACCTGCCGTGCGTCTCCGCGGTTACCCCCAGGATGGTCCGCGACAGCGACCTGCCGGGGGCGAACGCCGCCCGGTCGGCCGTCGCGGCGATCGGCGTGATCGCGGGTCCTGCGCTCGGCGGCGTGCTGCTGCTGATCGGCTCGCCCGCGATGGCGTTCGTGGTCAACGCGGTGACCTTCGGCGTGGCGGTAGTGTTCACCGTGGCGATCAAGGACCGGCGCGCGTTCGAGGTCAGCCGGGCCGGGGCGGGCAGGCAGGCCGGCCTGATCCGTGAGATCGCGGGCGGCGCCGCGGCGCTGCGGGCCCACCCGGCGGCCGTCCGCCTCGTGGGCGCGGACATTGTCTGCAGCCTGGTCTACGGGATGCAGACGGTGCTGCTGATCATGGTCGCCCGGCAGGCCGGCCTCGGCCTGCACGGCTACGGCTACCTCTTCGCGGCCATCGGCGCCGGCGGGCTCATCGGCACGGCGGTGGCCGGCCGGGTGGCGCGGCTGCCGCACCATGTCGCGCTCGCGGGCTCCCTCGCCCTGGTCGGCCTGCCGACGCTGGCGATGCCGGCCGCGCACTGGGCGCCCGCGGCGATCCTCCTCGCGGGGTTCACCGGCGCCGGCGCGCTCTGCGTCGAGATCATGACCGAGACGGGGCTGCAGCGGATGCTGGACGACGAGGTGTTCGGCCGGGCCTACGGGCTGGCGCTGCCTGCCTCGATCGGCGGCATCGCGGCCGGCTCGCTCATCGCCCCGGCATTGGTCAGCGCGTTCGGCCAGACGGCCGCGCTGCTCGCGTGCGGCGCGGTGGCCACGGCCTACTGCGCCGTGGCCTGGCGGTCGCGGCCAGCCGGGGCCGGCG
>JAWWPV010000222.1:0-4125 GCA_033854775.1 Trebonia sp. | reverse complement strand
CGGGGTGCGGCGCAGCATCCTGGAAGTCGGCGCGGGAACGGGCCTGATAACCACGTCACTGGCCGACTGGACACCCGCCGAGATCTTCGCGCTGGAGCCCTCGGCCGGAATGCGCGCAATACTGCTGTCCCGGCTGAGCTCGCGGCCGGAGCTGCTCGACCGGGTGACCGTGCTCCCCTGTGACGCGCTCAGCGTGACACTCGACGGACCAGTCGAAGCCATCGTGATGATCAACGTGATGTATGCCCTGGAGCCGGGCTACCGCAAGCAGCTCTGGCCAATCCTGGCCGCCGCGCTGGACACTGCCGGCCTGCTGGTCTTCACCTGGCGCGCCGCCGGCCCGCCGGCACCCCGGCCGCTCAAGGAACTGGAATCACGGCAGGTGGGCCGGCACACCTACAGGGTCCTGTCGGAGATCCTCGACGCCGACGGGGAGTCGTGCCGCGCTCGTTACCTGTACCGGATCACCGAAGGCGACAAGATCATCAGCGAAGAAGAAATCACCGGCTACGCTTACCGCCCGCCATGGAACGTGCTCGAGCGTGAACTGGTGACGGCAGGCTTCACCCAAGCCGAAGGAGCCGAAGGACTCCTCGCCTGGCGACTCGCCTGAGACCCCTGTCCAGGCCTGGCTAGCGGGTCTTGCCGTCCAGCGGGATCTCGAACCAGACGGCCTTGCCGTCCTCGGTTGGCCGTGAGCCCCAGCGGGTGGCCAGCTGCTCGACCAGGTAGAGCCCCCGGCCCCCCTCGTCGGTGGCGCGGGCGGTCCGCAGCCTGGGCAGCCGAAGGTCCGGGTCGAAGACCTCCACCCATACCGACTCCGCGCCCCGGCGCAGCCGCAGGGTGAACTCCCTTGGCCGGTACACCGGGGCGTAGTGCGCGCCCATCGGGAAGCCGGACCCCGGGGTAAGTGCCCCGACGTTCACCCCTGGGGACGGGGTGTCGGCCAGCGGGTCCAGCTCCAGGTCGAAGCGACGACCCGCCGGGCTCGGCGTCACGGACGCGTGCAGGACCGCGTTGGTCACCACCTCGGAGACCAGCAGCAGGGCCAGGTCGGCCTGGTCGGGGTCCATCTCCCAGGCAGCGAACGTAGCCGTCGCGAGACGACGCGCCTCCGAGACCATGATCGGCTCGGCGGGGAAGGAGCGCTCGAAGGACGCGAGGTCATGAGGGGAGGAGCGGAAAACCAGGATGGCCATGTCGTCGTCGATGTCACCAGGCACGGCGGTCTCGGCGGCCACTGCGAGCGCGTCCGCCGATGCGGCGGACGCGAGCAGCGCGTCCCGCAGCATGGTCACCGCCTCGGCCTCGGTGTAGTGCCCGTCGCCGTCCGCCCTGTTCCGCCGGTCGGTGAGCCCGTCGGTGTAAAGCACGAGCGCCGCGCCGGGCGGCAGGGTGACGGTCTGCTCGCGGTAGGTCGGCAGCCCGCGGATGCCGCGGCCGCGGACGCCGAGCAGCACGCCCTTGTGCCGGACCTCAAGTGGCCGGACGGTACCGTCCAGGGCTAGCAGCGGTGCGGCGTGCCCGGCGTTGGCGAAGGTCAGTGAGCGGGACCACGCGTCGTAGATGAGGTAGATGCACGACACCGTGGGCGGGTCGCCGCCGGCGCCGACGGGGGCCGTGGACCTGACCCACTCGTCGAGCTTGCGCATGATGTCGGCCGGCGACTTCTCGTCCTGGGCGTAGGCGCGCAGCGCGGCGCGGAGCTGGCCCATGGTCGCCGCGGCCCGGGCGCCGCGGCCCTCGACGTCGCCGATCACCAGGCCGACGCGGCCCGCGGCGAGCGGGATGATGTCGTACCAGTCGCCGCCGACCTGAGTCTGGATGCCCTGCCCCTGGGTGGCCAGGGGCTTGGCGGGCACGTAGCGGAACGCGACCTCGAGGCCGTCGAGCTCGGGCGCCGAGTCGGGCAGCAGCGACTGCTGGAAGGCCAGCGCGGTCCGCCGTTCGGCCTCGAACAGCATGGCGTTGTCAATCGCGACCGCTACCCGCGACGCGATCGCGCCGATGAGGTCGCCGTCGGATATGTCGTAATGCGGGTCCGGCCGGTCGGTGATCCTGGAGAGGGCCAGCGAGATCGCGCCGAGCAGCTCACCGCGCGCGTACAACGGTGACGCCAGCACCGAGGTGATCCCGACCTGATCGGCGGCGGACATGGACTGCTCGCTCGGTGCCGGGTAATAGCCCGCGTGGGTGTCTGGGACGACGATCGTCTCGAGGCGCGCCATCGCCTGCTGCGTGAAGTGCCCTGGCGGGTACTGGATGGCCTCGCCGACCCGCGCCCAGGTGCCTGCCTGCGGTTCCCAGCCTCCGGCGTGCGCGGCGGCCCGCCGGATGAGCTTGTCGCCGCTGAAGAGGTCGATGAAGCAGTGGTCGCCGAACCGGGGGACGAGGATCTGCGCGACCTGCCGGAGTGTCGCGTCGAGCTCAAGCGAGCCCGCTAGCCGCTGGCCGATCCGCTCAAGGAGGCGGAGCCGGTCGGGCTCGCGCTGCGTGTCACGCCGCCCGGCCTCGGTGATGAGCAGCACGATGCCGTCGATCGCGCCAGACGGCTCGCGGAGCGGTACCGCGAGCTCCCTGACGAACAGGAAGCTGCCGTCGCTCCGGTGGCCGGCGAACGTGTCTTCCCACGCGGCTCCGTTCAGCACCTGCCGGGTGATCTCGTCGACCCGACCTGGCTCGCCGTCGGGCAGCAGGCCCAGGCCGCTGAGCGGCTTGCCGACGAGCGGTGCGGTCGCGAAGTCGAGGCGGAGCAGTTTGGCAACGTGTTCGTTTGAGAACACTACGTTGCCGGCCCGGTCAGCGACGATGACGCCGACCTCGGCCTGGCTCAGCACGAGTTCGGCCGGCAGGCTCTCGCCCCAGCGCGTCATCGTCACGCTCCGGTCACCGAACAGGTCTCCTGGTTACTCCCTGGACACGAACACATGCGAGGCGACTTCGGCCGGAAGATCGGCGGCTTCCGTCGCGTTTGCGCCGTCCTCGCCGCGTACGCGGACTCCGCCGTCAACTGGCCCGAGCAACACCTCGCGTCCGGGTTGTATCCCGGCCCGCTTTAGTTTAAGCATCAGGTCCAGATCACTTTGAAGTTGTTCGGTTATCCGCGTAACTGTGACCCGTACAGTCTCGCTGGTTCCACGAGTAACATCGACCATCGTGGAATCATGTGTCGCTGGGGCGGTGCTGGCCTCCGAGACCAGCTCGTCGAGCCCGGGGATGACATTGCCGTGCGGGCAGCGCTCCGGGTGGCCGAGCAGCTCATACAGCCGCCGCTCGACGGACTCCGAGATGACGTGCTCCCACCGGCACGCCTCGATGTGCACCTCTTCCCACGGCATCTGGATGACACTGACCAGCAGGCACTCGGCCAGCCGGTGCTTGCGCATCACGCGGGTGGCCAGCTCCCGGCCGGCGTCGGTGAGCGCCAGTTGACGGTCTCCTGCCACGTGCAGCAGGCCGTCACGCTCCATGCGGGCGACCGTCTGGCTGACCGTTGGGCCGGACTGGGCAAGCCGCTCCGCTATCCGCGCCCGCAGCGGGACGATCCGCTCCTCTTCAAGTTCGAACACCGTGCGGAGGTACATCTCCGTGGTGTCGATAAGCCCATGGGCAGTCACTGAAACCTTCCTCCCAACAGTGATGCTACGCGCTCGCGGTACCACCGTGAGAAACCTGAGAAGACGGTCGCCGGCATGCCTAAGGCGACAACCGTTCGATGGTCCAGCCGCCAGCGGAACGCCGGTAACTCAGCCGGTCATGAAGCCTGTTCTGCCGGGACTGCCAGAACTCGATCCGGTCGGGCACGATCAGGTACCCGCCCCAGAAGTCGGGCATCGGAACCGCGGTCCCCTCCGGCCACCGCGCGGTCAGCTCCGCCACCCGGTCATCCAGCTCGGCGCGGGACGCGAGGACGGAAGACTGCCGCGACGCCCACGCGCCGATCTGGGACAGCCAGGGCCGCGAGTGGTAGTAAGGCTCGCTCTCCGCCATGCTCAGCTGCCGCGTCACCCCCTCCACGGTCACCTGGCGGCCGAGGCCGTACCAGGGGAACAGCGCGCAGCATCGCGGATCGGCCGCGAGGTCAAGCCCCTTGCGGGACGTCCTGTTGGTGTAAAACGTGAAGCC
>JAWWPV010000221.1:0-6768 GCA_033854775.1 Trebonia sp. | reverse complement strand
CGCGAAGGCCGCCGCCGAGGCCGGGACCCCGATCAGGATCGGCGTGAACGCCGGCTCCCTGGACAAGCGGCTGCTCGCCAAGTACGGCAAGGCCACGCCGGAAGCGCTCGTCGAGGCGGCGCTCTGGGAGTGCTCGCGAGTCGAGGAGCACGGCTTCCGCGACATCAAGATCTCGGTCAAGCACCACAACCCGGTGGTGATGATCCAGGCCTACCGGCTGCTCGCCGCCCAGTGCGACTACCCGCTGCACCTGGGAGTGACCGAGGCCGGCCCGGCCTTCCAGGGCACGATCAAGTCGGCCACCGCGTTCGGGGCGCTGCTCTCGCAGGGCATCGGCGACACGATCCGGGTGTCGCTGTCCGCGCCGCCGGTCGAAGAGGTCAAGGTCGGCATCGGCATCCTCGAGTCGATGGGCATGCGTCAGCGCGGCCTTGAGATCGTCTCCTGCCCGTCCTGCGGCCGCGCCCAGGTGGACGTCTACAAGCTGGCAGAAGAGGTCACCGCGGGCCTCACCGGCCTCGAGGTCCCGCTGCGCGTCGCCGTGATGGGCTGCGTGGTGAACGGCCCGGGCGAGGCGCGCGAGGCGGACCTCGGCGTGGCCTCGGGCAACGGCAAGGGCCAGATCTTCGTCAAGGGCAAGGTGATCGCCACCGTGCCCGAGTCGAAGATCGTGGAGACCCTGATCGACGAGGCGATGCGGCTGGCCGAGCAGGCCCTCGAAGACGGTGCGCAGGACGCGCCCGGCCAGCCGATCGTCACTGTTAGCTAGATCCCCACCTAGATAACAATCTCGCCGACCCTCCCGGCAAGCGCGGCAAGCGCTTCTGCCGGGAGGAGCGCGTCGGTCACGAGCACGTTGATCTTCTCAACGGGTGCGAACGACGCCAGGCTGACCACCCCCCACTTTGAGTGGTCGGCGAGCACGACTACCCGGCGAGCCCGGTTGATCAGTGCCCTGTTGGTCTCCGCTTCGGCGATGTTCGGCGTAGACAGGCCCACCTCGGGGTCGAGCCCGGTGCAGCCGAGGAACAGCGTGTCGAAGTGGAGCGATCCGATCGTCAGGTCCGCCACCGGCCCGACGAGCGCGTCCGACGGCGTGCGCATGCCGCCGGTTAGTACTACGGCACCGGCTTCAGGCCCGCGGGGCGGGCCGAACAGCCCCGCTACCCGTAGCGAGTTGGTGACGATGGTTAGCCCGGGCACGTCGAGCAGGCACTGGGCCAGCGCGAACGTGGTAGTTCCCGAGGCGATGGCAACCGCGGTGTTTGGCCTCACCAGGGCCGCTGCCGCGCGTGCGATCGTGTTCTTCTCCGGGCGCTCTAGGACGAGCTTGTCCTCGAAGCCGGGCTCATGACCAGCATGTGAGCCCGGCAGCACTGCGCCGCCATGGACTTTCTCCACCAGTCCGTCCTTGGCCAGCACCTCGAGATCGCGCCTGATCGTCATGTCAGAGACGCCGAGTTGCTGCGTGAGATCACTGACCCGTGCGCTGCCGTCGTTTCTGACGGACTGCAGAATCAGTGACTGGCGATGTCTAGCCAGCATTCACTACCCCCTCAATAGTGTCCGAACACTTAAAAGTATGACGCTTAAGTCGCTTGTTGGGTTACGGCCAACAGTGTCGGAAATTTCCTCTTGACGCGAGAAAAAATTCGGCAGTGTGCGCCTTGTGCCGAATCTCGTTGCGCAAAGGCCCGAATTGCAACGGTAGGTGTCGAATTAGCGGCGGCGCGTGTCGACATGATGGCGCGTGGTCATCGCCGCCGGACGGCCGCCGAACCCACCATGCGAGGGATTCTGTTGGGTTCAGGTTCCCGACCGGCGACTGGCAGTGACCCCCATGCGGCAAGATGGAGTCCATGCCTGTTGACTTCCGGGGGAGCGACCCCCCGTACCCCCCGGTGTCCGTGATGGGTGGGCCTGATCGCAAAAACCGCGATCGTACCAGGCCCGCCCGGCCCGGACGAAAGCTGCGGCCGTTCCTTGCCCCCTTGCTCGCGGCGCTGGCCGTGGTGGTCGTCTTGTCCGCGTGCACGTCGGGCAGTTCGTCGCCTGCCACGGCGGCAAGCAGCGCCGGCGCGTCGACAGCGCCGAGCACGGCCGCAGCATCGGCAGGGACGTCCGCGGCGTCAGGGAGCGCGGCCCCGGGGTCGGCGGCGATCGTGCCCAAGGTGTCCACCGTGCACTGGCAGCCGTGCGGCGGTCAGCTCACCGGCCTTCAGTGCGCCTCGCTGCAGGTACCGCTGAACTACGCTGACCCCGGCGGCAGGAAGATCACGATCGCGCTGTCCATGGCCCCGGCGACCGCGCCGCCCGCGCAGCAGCAGGGCGTGATGCTCGTCAACCCCGGTGGCCCAGGCGAGCCCGGCCGGTCGCTGGCGGGCGAAGTCGCCGCGGGAATCAGCCCGCAGGTGGCGGCGACGTACGACGTCGTGGGCTTCGACCCGCGCGGCGTGGGCGGCTCAAGCCCGGCGCTGAGCTGCGAGCCGAATTTCTTCCAGGGCGTGCGGCCGGACTACATCCCGGCGAACGCCGCCGCCGAGCAGGTGCTCATCAACCGGGCGAAGTCCTACGCGGCCGCGTGCAAGCAGCGGTTCGGCTGGTTCCTGCCGTACGAGACGACGGTGAACACGGCGCGGGACATGGATCAGATCCGCCAGGCCTTCGACGTCAAGCAGGTGACCTACTACGGCTTCTCCTACGGGACCTACCTGGGCCAGGTATTCGGCACGCTCTTCCCGAGCCACGTCCGCCGCATGGTGCTCGACTCCACCGTGGACCCCACCGGGGCGTGGTACGCGGACAACATCAGCCAGGACTATGCCTTCCAGGGCCGGATCGAGGCGTTCTTCGCCTGGACCGCGAAATACGACTCGACCTATCACCTGGGCAGCACGGCGGCGCAGGTGCAGGCGTCGTACTACGAGATACGCGCGAAGCTGAAGAAGACGCCGATCAACGGGCCGGACGGCCCCATGATCGGCCCGGACGAGCTTGACGACACCATCCTCCTCGGCGGATACCTGAACGCGGTGTGGCCGGCCTTCGCGCAAGCGCTCTCGCAGTACCTCCACGGCGGGAGCGGCACCGGCCTCATTACCCAGTTTCAGCAGTGGGGCGCGCAGAGCGAGAACACGTTCGCGGTCTACAACGCGGTCGAGTGCGCCGACGTGAACTGGCCGAGGAACTGGGCGAAGTGGCAGTCGGACACCGAGCACGTCTACCAGACCGCGCCCTTCGAGGCATGGGACAACGCCTGGTTCAACGCGGCGTGCGCGTTCTGGCCGGTGCAGGGGCCGGCCAAGCCATTCCAGGTCAACGGCGCGAAGCTGCCGCCGGTGCTGATGCTCCAGGGCACGCTGGACGCCGCGACGCCGTACGCGGGCGCGCAGGACGCCCACAAGCTGCTGCCGACCGCCCGCATGGTCGTGGTGGAGGGCGATGGCAATCACGGCCAGTCGCTTGAGACACCGCCAGACACCTGCGTGCAGAACTACCTCAACAGTTACCTGGCCACCGGCGCGATCCCGGACAAGGCCGGCCTGGTCAACGCGACCTGCGCCCCCACACCCAACCCGACCCCGTAAAAAGGCCGCGTACCCTGCCCTCTCGGCAGTAGTTGAACCGGGCGGCTAGGCTGGCAATATGTTGCGCGTTAGGCAGCGCTCGGACCAAGCGCGCCTGCTGGACGACCGCGACCGGTCGGCGGCCCTTGCGGTCTGTGCCGTCGACCCGGTGGCGAACGTGTTCGTCGAGTCGAGGATCAGGGCCTTCGGGCTCGATCCCGGGCGGCTCGGCGCCCAGATGTGGGGTTACGAGCAAGGCGGCCGGCTGGTGTCGCTGTGCTATGGCGGTGCCAACCTGGTCCCGGTGCAGGCCACCTCGTCGGCTATCGTCGCGTTCGCCGACCGGGCGCTGCGCCAGGGACGGCGCTGCTCGTCCATCGTCGGGACGTCCGCCTCGGTCAGCGAGCTGTGGGGGTTCCTCCGCCCGTACTGGGGGCCGGCCCGCGACGTGCGCGGCGCGCAGCCGCTGATGGCGATCGACGGCCCGTCACCCATCCCGGTGGACCCCGCGGTCAGGCGCGTCCGCCTCGACGAGCTCGACGTCCTGCTGCCCGCCTCCATCGCCATGTTCGCCGAGGAGGTGGGCGTCTCGCCGCTGGCCGGCGACGGCGGCGCCTCGTACCGGACGCGGGTGGCCGAGCTGGTCCGCTCCGGCAGGGCGTTCGCGCGGATCGAGGACGGCCGGGTCGTCTTCAAGGCCGAGGTCGGCGCGGCCACCCCGCAGGCCTGCCAGGTGCAGGGCGTCTGGGTCCGCCAGGAGCACCGGGGCCAGGGGCTCGCCGCCCCCGGCATGGCCGCGGTGGTCGCCCTGGCCCGCCAGTCGATCTCCCCGCTGGTGTCGCTCTACGTCAACGACTTCAACACCCCGGCCCGCGCGACCTACAGGCGCGCCGGGTTCGCCGAGGTCGGCGAGTTCATGTCCGTCTTGTTCTGATCCGATCCCTACCCCCCGCTGCCGGGCTCCGCCCGGCGTGTCTCGTGCGGTTCTCTAGTCGCGGTCGCGGACGAGGCGGAGCTCCTCGAGCACGGGTGCGTAGGCCTCGGTGAGGGCCGCGAGCTCCGCCGGCTTGAGCTGGTCGATGAAATGCTCGCGGACGCTGGCCACGTGGGACGGGGCTGCCTTCCCGATCGTGGCCAGGCCGTGGGTCGTCAGGACCGCGAACGTGCCGCGCTTGTCGCCCTCGCAGCCTTCCCGGGTGACGAGGCCCCTGGTCTCCATCCGGTTGATCTGGTGCGAGAGCCTGCTGCGGGACTGCGCGGTCCGGTCGGCGAGCTCGGTCATCCGCATACGGCTGCGCGGCGCCTCGGAGAGCTCGACGAGGATCTCGTAGTCGTGCATGGACAGCCCGAAAGGGTGCAGGTCCCTGTCGAGCTGGCGCATGAGAAGCTGAGCCAGGCGTATGTAGGCGCGCCAGGCGCGCTGTTCTTCTTCGGTGAGCCAGCGAGGGGGGCTGGTCCGCGGGGCACCGTCAGTAACGGGCTCTGTCGGCATATGAAGTAACCTACCCGTCGCCCTCGGTACCGGTACACCTAAGCCACCGCGGGCTCCGGCGTGGCGGCGCTAGCGACCCGCAGCAAACCCGGTGCGGTAACGTCAAGCCAATGTCCGAGACCGCTGCAACCAATCGCGAGAGACGGCTGGCATGGCTTGACGCCTTGCGGGGATTCGCCGCGCTGTGCGTCGTCTTCGACCACGGGTCCACGCTGCTGCTGCTTCCGGTCCGGTCCTTCCTGTACCAGTGGCTCGACCTGGGTCAGTACGGCGTGTTCGTGTTCTTCCTGGTCAGTGGCTACATTGTGCCGGCGTCGCTGGAGCGCAAGGGGTCGGTCCGCGGGTTCTGGATCAGCCGCGCCTTCCGGCTGTATCCGATGTTCCTCCTCGTGCTTGTGCTCTCCGCGGTGGCCTACAAGACCGGGCACGGCACCATCGCGAACGCCGGGCACGACCCGGCGGCGGCATCTCTCGGCTGGATGTTCATGCTCCAGAACCTCGTCGCCGGCCTCAACGTGCCGGTCGTGACCTGGACCCTGTCGTATGAGATGGTCTTCTACCTGCTGCTCGCGGGGCTGTTCAGCTGGGGCGTGCACCGGCGCACCGGCTGGTACGCCACGGCCTTCGCGGTGGGCGCGGTCGCGCTCGGCGGCGTCCTTCCGATGTCGGCGCTCGCCCACTGGTCGAATGGCGGGGGACAGACCGGCCCGCTGGTCCTCAACGCGGTCACGGACGTGCTGCTCCTCGCCGGCCTCGGGCTCGCCGTGCTCTCGCGGTCCCGGCTGGCCAAGGCAGGGGCGTCGCTCGCGGCCCTCGTCGCCCTCGTCCTCGTCACGTTCAACCAGAGCTACCCCTACCCGTGGTCCGGCTGCGTGATCCTGGCGCTAATGTTCCCCGGCACGCTCATTTACCGAGTGTGGGGGGACCCGTCCCCCCGCGGGGGGACGACCCCCCTGCACCCCCCGCGCATGGGGGGGCTTCGCCCCCCCATAGCCCCCCCACGGGGGGACTCGCAAAAAACGCTCGCCCCCCGCGCTGTGGCTGGGGTTAGAGCCCTGTGGTTCCGTTCGAAGGCGCTGCCAAGACCGCAGCGCCTGGCGACCGCGGCGTTCGTTGTCTTGGTCTTTGTCGTGCTGACGATCGCTGGGGACTGGCACGGCGCGCACTACGGCCACCACTGGCAGGTGCAGTGGGCGACGTCGGTCTTGCTCGCCGGCGCCACGTTCGGGGTCGGCCTGGCCGTGCGGCGGGTGAGGATCCCGCACTGGTGCGCCTGGCTCGGCGTGATCAGCTACTCGGTCTACCTGCTGCACCCGCTCGTCTTCGACGCCTACCGCTCGATCCCCGTGCTGCACCGCAAGCACACGATGCCGGACCAGGTCCTGTTCTTCGCCGGGATCCTCGCGGTGATCATCGGGCTGAGCGCCCTGACCTACTACCTCGTCGAAATGCCGATGCAGCGGCTCGGCCGCCGGGTGGCGGCCCGGTTCCCCTACGCCACGGTGACGGCGCCCGCGGACAGCCCTTCCCCAGGGGACGGGGAAGCGCCCGCCGCGGCGCGCTCGAGCGCGTCGAGCAGCACCGCGGTGGCGGGCGGGTCCGGCGGCTCCCCGTAGCGGAGCGCCACCACGCACCGCCGCGTGCCGCGCAGCCGGGCGGTGCGCACGCCGGGGTTGCGGGCCGCGCGCAACGCCAGCCCGGGCAGGAGGG
>JAWWPV010000220.1:0-9370 GCA_033854775.1 Trebonia sp. | reverse complement strand
CCGCCACCGCGAGCAGCCCGGCCGCGCCGAGCGCGCCGCCCGCGAGCAGCGCGGTGGCCCGGTCCTGGCGGCGCATCCGGCCGGCGACCTGGGCGTACGGGATGGTGGTGAATGAGACGAGCTCGTACCGGGACACGTAGCGGCCAGGCAGCCGCCGCTCAAGGAAGTGCCTGGCGGCGGTCTCCGCCTGGAAAACCTTCGAGTTGACCCGGTCGCGCATCTCGATGAAGTTGTCCAGGGCCATCTCCGCGATCGCGTCGCAGTTGGCCTTGCGGGCGCCGGCGTAGGCGGAGAGGGCCGATTGCCAGTCACCGCCCGCGGCGGCTAGGCAGCGGTCGATCTCCACGCAGTCCTCGAACGCGCAGTTCGCGCCCTGGCCGAAGAACGGCACGATCGCGTGGGCCGCGTCGCCGACCAGGGCGAGCGTGCAGCCGGCCCCCTGGTGCACCCACGGCCAGCAGCGGATCGTCGCGAGCGGCCCCACCGGGTTGCGCGCGAAGTCCTCGGTGAGGCCGGGGATCAGCGGGAGCACGTCCGGGTAGTGCCGCGCGAAGTAGGACGCCACTTCGCCTTGCGTGGCCAGCGCGGCGTACTCGGCCTGCGTCCAGAAGAGCGTGCAGGTGAACGAGCGGTCCAGGTTGGGCAGCGCGATCATCATCGACGAGCCGCGCGGCCAGATGTGCAGTGCGTCCGGGTCGAGCGCGAAGCCGCCGGACGCGGTCGCCGGGATCGTCAGCTCCTTGTACCCGTGCTCCAGGTAGTCCTGGGAGAACGTGAACCCCGGCCGGAAGGTGACCGCGCGGCGCGCGGCGCTGTAGGCGCCGTCGCAGGCGAGCACGGTGCCCGCCCGCTCGGTCTTCGGCCCGGACGGTGTCTCGAACGTCAGCTCGCCGGCGGTCATGTCCAGGTCACGCAGTTGCCAGCCGAACTCGATCGTCACGCCGGGGGCCCGGTCGGCGACGTCGAGCAGGGTCAGGTTCAGCTCGGTCCTGCCGATCGAGTTGATCGCCTGCCTGCCGTCGGCGCTGTACGGGCGGAAGGACTGCCCGCCGGAAACGCCGTGGACCATGCGGCCGTGCATCGGCAGCGCCCGGCCCAGGGTCTCCTCGCGCAGCCCGACCTGGTCCATCGCCGCCAGGCCGCGGGCGGAGACCGCCAGGTTGACCGACCGGCCGCGCTCGGCCCCGGCGACGCGCGGGTCCGCGCGGCGCTCGTACACGGTGGCCTCGATGCCGCGCCGCCCGAGCAGCGTGGCGAGCAGGCAGCCGGCCAGCCCGGCCCCGACGATGGCGACGCGCTGCCCGGCCGGGCCCTCAGGCATCAAGCACCTCCCCCAGGGCCACGGCCGCCCGCCAGCAGTCGTGGAACGTGTTGTACATCGGGGCCGGCGCGAGCCTGATCACGTCCGGCCGCCGCGCGTCCGCGTACACGCCGCGGGAGGTCCGCAGCAGGTCCGTCAGCGGACCGACGTCCCGGCCGTCGACCCGCACCGACAGCTGCGCGCCGCGCCGCGCGGGATCGCGGGGCGTGAGGATCGTGGCGGGCCGTCCGTTCAGGACCTCGTCGAGCAGCCTCTCCAGGTAGCCGGTCAGCCGCTCGGAGCGGGCCCGCAGGGCGCGCATCCCGGTGGCGTCGAACATCTCCAGGGACAGCAGCACGGCCGCCATCGACAGGATCGGCGGGTTCGAGATCTGCCAGGAGTCGGCGGTGTCGACGGGAGTCACCGACGGCGCCATCTCGAATCGCGTCGCGGCGTCCGTCGACCACCAGCCCGCCAGCTTCGGCAGTGCCCGGTCGGCCAGGTGCCGCTCGTGCACGAAGACGCCCGACAGGGAACCCGCCCCCGCGTTCAGGTACTTGTAGGAGCACCACGCGGCCCAGTCGGCGCCGGTGTCGTGCAGCGACAGCGGCACGTTCCCCGCCGCGTGCGCCAGGTCCCAGCCGACGATCGCGCCGGCCGCCCGGCCGGCGGCGGTGATCGCCGCCAGGTCCATCAGCTCGCCGGTGTAGTAGTTCACCGCGCCGAGCAGCACCAGCGCGACCCGGTGCCCCTCGCGCTCGAGGAACCCGGTCACGTCGGACGTGCGCAGCGCCGCCTCGCCTGGCCTGGGCCGCAGCCGGACCACCGCCTCGTCCGGGTCATAGCCGTGGAAGGCCGCCTGCGACCTGACCGCGTAGGAGTCGGAAGGGAACGCCGCGTCCTCGATGACGATCGCGTGCCTGGCGGCGGTCGGCCGGTAGAACGACACCATCATCAGGTGCAGGTTGACCGTGAGGGAGTTCATCACGACGACCTCGGACGGCCGCGCGCCCACGAGCCGGGCGGCCGGCCCGCGGAGCAGCTCGTGGTACGACAACCAGGGGCGGGGCGATCCGGTGTGGCCTTCCACGCCGAGCCTGGCCCAGTCGTCAAGGAAGGCGCCGAGCCTTCCCCGCAGCGCCTTCGGCTGGAGGCCAAGGGAGTTGCCCGCGAAGTAGGCCGCCTCGCCGCTCGGGTCACCGTCGTACGGCGGGATGCAGAACTCCGGGCGCCGGGCGGGCAGCGGATCGGCGGCGTCAAGGGCGAGCGCCTCGTCGGCGGACACGGTGACGGGCGTCATGCCGTCCCTTTGGCCGGCGGGTCACTGGCAAGCCCGAGAAAGCCGCGCGCGTTCTGGATAAGGATCTTTTCCCTGGTCGCCTCGTCCAGGAAGCCGGCCGTGCGGACGACGCCCCCGGCCGGCCGTTCCCCCAGGGGGTAGGGGTAGTCGGAGCCGACGAGCACCCGGTCCGCGCCGGCCGTGTCCACGAGCAGCCGCAGTGCCCGCTCGTCGAAGACCACCGAGTCCACGTAGAACCGGCGGGCGTAGTGTGACGGCGGGTACTCGCTGACGCCGATCACGTCGCGCCGCTTGTGCCAGGCGTTCTCCATCCGGCCGAGCCAGAACGGGTAGGAGCCGCCGCCGTGCGCGAAGCAGATCCGCAGGGACTCGCCGACCTTGTCGAAGACGCCGCCCAGGACCATCGCGAGGATCGACAGGTGGGTCTCGGACGGCATGCCGACGAGCCACTCCGCCATCCACCGGCCGAGGCGCGGGGAGCTCGGCATGTCCCACGGGTGCACGAAGACCGGCGCGTTCGAGGCGGCGGCGTGCTGGAGGAAGGTCACCACGCCCGCGGCGTCCAGGTCAAGGTCGCCGACGTGGTTGCCGATCTCGACGCCGACGTGCCCGGCGGCCAGGCACCGGTCCAGCTCGGCGCAGGCCGCGTCCGGGTCCTGCAGCGGCACCTGGCACATCGGCAGCAGCCGGCCGGGGGCCGGGGCGCAGATCTCGAGCGCCAGGTCGTTCATGATCTTCGCGATCCGCGCCGCCTGCACGGCGTCGCGCGCGTAGGAGAAGAAGACCGGGGTCGGCGAGACCACCTGCGCGGCCACCCCGTCGGCGTCCATGTCCGCCAGCCGCACCGCCGCGTCCCAGCAGTCCGACTGGATGCGCCGGAACTCCTTGCCGTTCAGCATGATCACGGCGTCGGTCTCGGTCTCAAGGCGCAGCCACGGCGTGCCCGGGCCGAGGTCGGGCCAGCCCTTGGGCACGTAATGGCTGTGCACGTCGATCGCGGCGACCATGAACGTCACCCCTTGCCCGGGTGTACCGCGCCGCAGTTCCCGCAGGTGCGCGCCTTCTCGTCGGCGTAGAACGCGGAGAACACCGGCGGCAGGTCGACGACGATGTCACGGACCTGGAGCTCCGCCTCGTGCACCAGCGCGTCGCAGCTAAGGCAGTACCACTGGAACTTCTCCAGGGTGCCCTCTTCGCGGACCCGCTCCATGACCAGGCCGACCGAGCCCGCCTCCGGGCGGACCGGGGAGTGCGGCGTGTTGCCCGGCAGCAGCCAGGTCTCCCCCTCGCGGATGTCCACGCGCTCCACCTTGCCGTCGACCACCACGTTGACGTGCATGTTCCCCTTGAGCTGGTAGAACCACTCCTCGTAGGGATCGACGTGGAAGTCCGTGCGGTCGTTCGGGCCGCCGACGATCATCACGATGAAGTCGTTGCCGACGGCCAGGGTCTTGTTGCCGACCGGCGGCTTGAGCAGGTGCTTGTTGCCCTCGATCCACTGCGCCAGGTTGACCGGCTTCGCGGGGGTAGTCATGGGCGCCCTCCCTGGGGAACGTAAGCGACTGCCTGCATCTCGATCAGCAGGTGCGGGTGCGGCAGCTGATGGACGGCGACGGTAGTCCTGGCCGGCCCGTCGAAGTCGAAGAACTCCCCGTACGCCTCGTTGTACCCGCCGAAGTCGTTCATGCTCACCAGGTACGCGGTGACCGCCACCACGTCGGCCAGGCCCGCGCCGGCCGCGGCCAGGATGTCCGCGACGTTCTCGATGACCGCCCGGGTCTGCTCCCTGATGTCGAGCGCGGTGGTGCCCGCCTCGTCGACCGCGGCACCCGCGATGGTGTTGTCCGGCCGGCGCGACGACGTGCCGGAGACGTAGACGAAGTCCCCGGCCCGCTTGTAGTGCGGGTACCGGCCGCGCGGCCGCGCCTTGCCCGCAAGCACCTGGGCGTCAGGCGCTGGCGGGACAGCTCCCTGCGCCTGCGCACGGAACGCATCAGCCATGGGACCACGCTATTGCAGTAGGCCCCGGTCCGCGAGCGACGGGGTGCGCGTGACGGGGATGAGCCAGCCGCACTCGTTCGGATAATTCAAAGTCCTTATCCCGAACGGATGCGGCTGACTCATCCTGATCAGGCTCGCTCTCAATCCCAGCGGAAGAGGCGCCAGGCGAGCAGCCCGAAGACCACCGTGTAGCCCGCCAGGATGGCAAGCCCGCTGGCGGACGGCCACTGGCCGGCCATGCTGTGCTGGAGGGCGGAAACGGCCGCGCCCAGCGGCGTGTCGTCGCCGGCGCTGCGCAGCGCGGCGGGCATCGTGGCCTGGGGCGTCCACAGGCCGGCGAAGAACATCAGCGGCAGGAAGATCATCGTGCCGACCGCGCCGGCGACCCGGCCGGTGCGGGCCACGGACGCAACGAGCAGGCCGAGGGTGACCATGACGGCCGCGGTCAGCATGAGGGCCAGGACAAAGCCGGCGGGCTGGCTCGGCAGCGGCACGCCGAACGCGGCGGCCCCGACGATGACGATGCCGAGGCTGGAGACCAGCGGGACCGCGATGTTCACGGTCAGCTGCGCGCCGAGCAGGCGGCCCGCGCCGACGGGCGTGGCGTTCAGGCGGCGCAGGATGCCGCGCTCGCGGTAGCCCGCGAGGACCGTGGGCAGGCCCTGGAGGGCGAAGGTCGCGCAGGTGAACGCGATGAGGATCGGCTCGTAGGAGGCGACCAGGCTGAAGCCGCCGAGTTTCGCGTTGGGGCCGTGGGAGAACTCGCCCATGATGGACAGCAGGGCCATCGGGAAAGCGACGCCCCACAACAGCGGGACGACCTCGCGGCACAGCAGCTTGGCCTCGGTACGGACGAGGTTGCCGAAGGCGGAGCGCTGGCTGTCGCGGCGCGGGCGGACCGGCTGGGGTAGGAGGGCGGTCATGATGCTTCTCCTGTCGTGAGGGCCACGATCGCGTCGTCGAGCGTGGCGTGGTTTGTGCTGCTGCGGCTGATGAGCTCGTCGGGACGCCCGGAGGCGACGACCCGGCCGGACTGGATGAGCGCGACCCGGTCGCAGAGCCGCTCTGCCTCGTCGGCGTAGTGGGTGACGAGCAGGACGGTCACGCCGTCGTCGCGCAGCTCCTTGACGAGCCGCCAGCTCTCCCGCCGGGCGGCGGGGTCAAGGCCGGTCGTGAGCTCGTCGAAGACGACGAGGCGCGGGCTGCCGACGAGGGCGAGGGCGATCGACAGGCGCTGCTTCTGCCCGCCGGACAGCTTCCGGTAGCGGGTGTCGCGCTTCTCCGTCAGGCCCAGGCGGGTGAGGAGCCCCTCGGTGTCGGCGTGCCTGGGGTAGAAGGACGCGTACAGGTTGATCGCCTCGGTGACGGTGATCTTGTCGGGCAGCTGGCTTTCCTGGAGCTGGACGCCGACCAGCTGCCGTGCCTCGGCGCGGTCCCGGTAGGGGTCGATGCCGAACACCCGGACCGTGCCGCTGTCGGGGTGGCGCAGCCCCTCGGCGCACTCGACGGTGGTGGTCTTGCCCGCGCCGTTCGGGCCGAGGATGCCGAAGATCTCGCCCTCGCTGACGCGCAGGCTGAGGTCGTCGACCGCGGCCTTGCGGCCGTACCGCTTGCGCAGGTTCGTGATCTCAAGCGCGACGGCGCCGTTCCGTGTCATGACTGCTCCCGGTGGGCAATGATGCCGAGGTCGATGGTGAGCCCGCGGGCGGCGAGGCCGCGGTAGGTGGTGATGCCGAAGTCGTAGCGGTCGACGCTGACCTGGGCGTTCGCGCGGAGCGTCGCGCTGTCGGCGTCGACCGCGCTGATGCGGACCTCGACCAGGCGGGTGACGCCGCGCACCTCGAGCTCGCCGCGCAGCGACCACTGGCCTGCTGCCTGGCCTGGTGCCTTCAGGAGTTCCGTGGAGGTAAACGAGACGCTGGGATAGGTCTCGGCGTCGAGGAGCCTCGGGGACAGGACAGCGGCGTCGCGGACCGGATTGCCGGACTGGAAGGTGGACGCCGCGAAGCGGGCCTGGACGGTGGACGCCGCCGGCGGCTCGGTGACCTGGACGCGCCCGTCCCGCAGGGCGAGCGTGGCACGGACGGCGCCGAGGCCGAAGAGGTGCCGGGTGCGGATGGTGACGGTGGAGTGTTCCGGGCTGATCCGGTAGCGGCCGGGCGGTGGGATGGTCATGACAGCCATCGTTCGCCCCGGTGGGCAGCGCGCACATCGTCCCGCGGTCGGCGGCCCGGCCGGCCTTGGTCGACCGAGCGCATACTTTGGTCGGTAGTCGCTGACAGGGCGTAATCGTAGACTTGGCAGCTGTGCAGGCCGCCTCAGTCCCGTCCGCGACCACCGCCGCCAGGGAAGACCGCGGCGGCCGGCGCGGTGCGCGCGTTGAGCCGGTTATCTGGACCTGCGCCATGGCCGTGCTCGTCGGCGCGACGATCGCGGGCAGCGGCACCGGGACCTACCTTGCCCTTGACATCGCCGTCGGCGCCGCGAGCCTCGTGCTCGTCCCGTTGCTCGCCCGCTGGCCGGTGCAGGCGGCCGTGCTGCTGTCGCTGCTCGCGGCGCTGTCCCCGGCGGCTACCCCGCCAGCCACGATGGCCGCCCTGATCGTCGCCAGGTGGCAGCGGCTCGGCGTGGCCCTGGCGGTGGCCGGCACCGGGATCGCCGCGCACCTGGTCCGCGGCGCCTGGCGGCCAGTCTCCGGGCTGCCGTACTTCTGGTGGGCGATCCTGGTCTTCGTCGCCTACGCCGCACTCGTCGGCTGGGGCACGCTGATCCGCGCGAACCGCGCGCTGATCTCCTCGCTGCGGGAGCGGGCGGAACGCGCCGAGGCCGACCAGGCCAGGCGGGTGTCCGAGGCCCGCTCCGCCGAGCGGGCCAGGATGGCCCGCGAGATGCACGACGTGCTCGCGCACCGGCTGTCGCTGCTCGCCACCTACGCCGGCGCGCTCGCCTACCGGCCGGACGCGCCGCCTGACCAGGTCTCCCGCGCCGCCGAGGTGGTGCGTTCCGGTGTCCACGAGGCCCTGGACGAGCTGCGGGAGGTCATCGGGGTGCTGCGGGACGACTCGCTGCCCGACCTCGCGGCGGCCAGCCGGCCGCTGCCGGGCATCGCCGACCTGCCGGAGCTGATCGGGGAGTCCCGCGCGGCGGGCATGCGAATCGAGATGGGCGGGGCGGCCTGGTCAGCGGCGGGGCTGCCGGACGTCGCCGGACGAACCGCCTACCGGGTCGTGCAGGAGGGGCTGACCAACGCCCGCAAGCACGCGGCGGGCGAGCCGGTCACCGTCACGATCGGGGGCGGTCCAGGCGCGGGTCTCGACGTGTCGGTCGTCAACCCGGCCGGCCCGCCCCCGGCTGGTCTCGCTTTCCCCGTGCCGGGGAGCGGTACGGGGCTGATCGGGCTGACCGAGCGGCTTGAGCTGGCGGGCGGCACGCTTGACTGGCGGAACTCGGGTGGCGAGTTCCGGCTCCGCGCGTGGCTGCCCTGGCCGGAAGCCGCCGGCCTTGACGCGACTGGACCGGGCGTGACTTCGCCCGGCGTGACTTCGGCCGACGGGGCGGAGCACAATGTCAGACGTGTCCAGTGCGACTGACGAGATCCGCGTCCTGCTGGTGGACGACGACGCCCTCGTGCGGGCGGGCCTGTCGATGATGCTCAACGGCGCCGACGCCCTCGTTATCGTCGGGGAGGCCGGTGACGGCGACCAGGTCCCCGCCGCGGTGGCGAAGCACCGGCCCGACGTGGTGCTGATGGACCTGCGGATGCCGCGGGTGGACGGGATCACCGCGACCGGCCGGCTGCGCAGCGTCCCAAGCAGTGCGCCCCAGCCGCCCGAGGTCATCGTGCTGACCACGTTCGACGCGGACGAGAACGTGCTCGGCGCGCTGCGGGCCGGCGCAAGCGGCTTCCTGCTGAAGGACGCGCCGCCCGCGGAGATCGCGGACGCCATCAGGCGCGTCGCCGCGGGCGATCCGATCCTGTCACCTGCCGTGACCCGCCGGCTCATGCAACGCGCCGTGGTGCAGGAGAACGCCAGGGAGGCGGCACTGCGGCAGCTCGCTGGCCTCAGCCCACGGGAGCGCGAGGTCGTCAAGGCCATCGCCGCGGGGCAGGCCAACGCCGAGATCGCCGCCTCGCTCCTGATGAGCGTGCCCACCGTCAAGGCGCACGTGACCCACATCCTGACCAAGGCCGGGCTGACCAACCGAACCCAGATCGCGCTGCTCGCCCACGACGCGGGCCTGGCCTGAGCCAGCCGCAGATCTCAATCTGCTTAACTTTTCTCTGATCAACCTCCCGAAGACCGACCGATACTGCATTCTCTTAGTTGGGTTCCGGAAGGTCAGAGATGGACTTCAATTAAAAGTCCGCCGCAAGGCCGTGCGGTAAGCGCCTCACCTGGCCGGTTGACGTCATAACGGCCATGTTGGGAGCAGCCCAGATGTCCCGTGACCATCCCGTCGTCGAAGTCCTGCGAACGCGCCACCGCGAGGACAGCCGACCCGGGGCTCGGTCCGATGACCATAACATCGCCCTCGCGGTCGAAGGCGGCGGGATGAGAGGCGTCCTCTCGGCGGCCATGATGACAGCAATCAAGGATCGCGGCCTTGAGAACGCCTTCGACGAGATCTACGCCGTTTCCGCTGGCGCCGTGAATAGCGCTTATTTCGTTGCCGGCTATGGCTGGTACGGGCTGAGCATCTATTATGATGACCTGACGGGAAATGACTTCTTCGATCCTCGCAGGGCGCTGCGGCACCAGGCACCGCTT
>JAWWPV010000219.1:0-3465 GCA_033854775.1 Trebonia sp. | reverse complement strand
CCACCGGCCCGATGCCGGTCTGCACCTTCTTGCTGGTCGTGCCGTTCCGCGAGTTCCCCGAACGATGGCCGGACGGGTCATGCCGCGGATAACCCAGGTGCGCGGTCAGCTCACCGGACGATGCCATGCTCGTAGACATAGACGGTGATCTGCACCCGATCACGCGATCCGAGCTTTGCCAGGATGCAGGCGATGTGGTTCTTCACGGTCGCCTCTGAGGTAGAGCCTGGCGGCGATCTCGACGTTCGGTGAGATGTCGCTGGTGTGACGCTCACCGCGCTCTGCGGGTGTTTGGATGTTGGTGAGGAGCCGGTCAAGCATCTCGGTGCCCGTGCCTCACCGGATCCTTGGCGGGCGCGACGCCCTGTATCCGCGCTTGCAAGTCCGGCTCTGCTACTAGGCGCTCCGCTGTGCGCCGGGTGGTGCCGCGTGCCCAGATGGTGGTCGTCAGGTAACCGAGCGCTGCGACCGTGAGCCCGAGAGCGGCCACGATCCACCAGCCGGGTCGAGTGGCGTGCGCGAAGGCCTGCCCGATTTCACGGCCAAGGCCGTCGCCAGCCACGACGCCGAACACGGCTACGCTCAGCGTAAGGCCGATCTGGCGGCTGGTGGTGGCTACCGCGGAGGCTACGCCTGCTTGCGCTGGGGGCATCCCGGACACGGCGGTGTTGGCGATTGGCGGGCTGACGAGTGCGAAGCCGAAGCCGAACGCTGCGTAGGCGCCGAGCAGGAAGGATACGGGGGTTCCAGGGGCGAGACCGGTCAGCATGAGGCCGCTGGCCATCACCGCCAGGCCGCCAGTGAGCATGGATGGGCGGGCACCGAAGCGTCCGGTGAGGCGGCCGGAGATGGGTGCGAAGACGATCATCATCGCAGCGGTGGGGAGCATGTAGAGCCCGGCGTGCAGTGGCGAGAGGCCGCGGACGTCTTGGAGGTAGAGGGTGTTCATGAACAGGAAGCCGCCGAGCGCAGCGGACAGGAACACGGCGATCGCGGCGGCGCCGGCGAACGGGGCGCTGGTGAAGAAACGCATCTCGAGCAGCGGCTCAGTTCGGCGCAGCTCGTAGAGCACCAAGGCGACGAAGCACCCAAGCGCCACGGCCAGCAGGATCACGATCTGAGCGGCACTGAAGCCGACCCGGCCGCCCTCGATGATGGCGTAGGTGAGCGTGGCCAGCGCGGCGATCACGAGCACCTGGCCGACTGGGTCGATGCGCCGGGCTCGTGGCGCCCGGGAATTGGGCACGAACAAGGCGGCCAGCGCGATGGCCGCCAGCCCGACTGGCAGGTTGACCACGAAGACCGCTCGCCAGGAGATCGCGGAGACCAAGAACCCTCCCAGCACCGGCCCCAAGGCCATCGAGATGCCGAACATCGCCGCGAAGAAACCAATTGCCTGGGCGCGTTCACGCGGATCCTCGAAGGTGTTGCGAACGATCGACATCGTGGCCGGGCTGAGCATCGCGCCGCCGACAGCCTGGAGGACCCGGAAGGCGACCAGCAGGCCGAGGCCGGGAGCGAGCACGCAGGCCAGCGATCCCGCCGAGAACAGGACCAGGCCGGTGTGGAAGATGCGGCGACGGCCGAGGCGGTCCGCGATTGAGCCCGACAGCATCAGCAGGCTCGCCAGCACCAGCGTGTAGGCGTCGACCGTCCACTGCAAGCCGGACAACGTGCAGTGAAACGAATGCTGGATGGACGGTAGGGCGACGTTCACGATCGTGGCGTCGAGGCCGACGATCAGGAGGCTCATCGAGCAGATTCCTAGGATGAGCACGCGTCGTCGGAGGTCGGGCGCGGCCTGCTGCGGCGTGCCAGTCGTGCTGCTCACGGTGCTCATGAGCCGCACCGTAGAACCTAGAGTGTGCTCTAGGTCAAGGTGGTACCGTCGAATACGTGACCAGTCTTGAATCAGAACTCGAAGCGGAGCTGAGCATCGGCGATGTCGCGCAGCGAACGGGACTGAGCGTGCATGCGCTGCGCTTCTACGAGCGCGAAGGCCTGATGCTCTCCCAGCACGTCGCTCGTGGGACGGGCGGCCATCGTCGCTACACGCCGATGGATGTGAAGTGGCTGGTGATCTGTATCAAGCTGCGGGCGTCCGGCATGCCACTGGCGGAGATCCGCCACTACGCCGAGCTGGTGCGCGAGGGACCGGGCAACGAGCAGGAGCGTCTAGAGCTGCTGCGAGAGCAACAAGTGCGCGTCGAGCACCAGCTCGCCGAACTCCAAGAGTGCCTCCGGATCATCACCAGGAAGGTCGGCGTCTACGAGCAGCATCTGGCGGATGGCACCACCCAGGACCTCTGGAACGTCAGGACATAGTTCCCGCACGGCCTGGATGGTCCGCGGGCGGGCAGACCACGACAAAGGCCCACGGCATTACCCCGAGCAGGGGAGTCACCGTGCCCGAGCCCTCGTTGGAGACGTAGGCGGTCTTGCCATCCGGGGTGATCGCGATGGCATAGGGGTAGGCTCCCGTGCAACGACCCCGGTGTCTACATCGTCTGTCTGAGTTCGAGTACCTCTAGCGTGGCGGGAGCGCTGCCGGCTGCTCCGATCTCGCCGATTGCGGTGGGAGGGCTCCTCGAGCGGCGACCAGAGCTCACGATCGACGATCGGAGACCGAGCGTGGACCAGATGGTAGGTGGCCCGGATGGAGCGGCGGTATCGGGTCAGAGGAGCTGGTCGATGGTGATCGGTAGCGACCGGATGCGCCGGCCGGTGGCGTGGTACACCGCGTTCGCGATGGCGGCAGACACGCCCACGATTCCGATCTCGCCGAGGCCCTTGCTGCCGATCGGGCTGAACTTGTCCGGTTCGCCGACGAAGACGACGTCGAGGTCGGGCACGTCGGCGTTGACCGGGATCAGGTAGTCGCCGAACGTCGCGTTGGCGATGCGACCGGTGGCGGAGTCGAAGATCGTCTCCTCGAGCATCGTCATTCCGATGCCCATCACGGTGGCTCCGATGATCTGGCTGCGTGCCAGCTTCTCGTTGAGGATGCGGCCCCCGTCGACGGCCGACACGATCCGCGCGATTCGCAGCAGTCCAAGTTTCGGGTCGATGCGCACTTCGGCGAACCGTGCGGCGAACGGGCCGGCCGGTGCCATACCCGCACCCTCTGGCTGCGGGTTGATTTCGCCATCCGCCGTCAGCTCATCCAGTTCGTGGCGGGCCAGGATGTCGCTGTAGGTCTCACCGACCGAGGGGTCGTCGACAAGGTGAATACGGCCGTCCGTGACTGTAACGTCGTCCGGCCGCCTGCCCTGTAGCGGCGACCGATCATCATCGGCGAGGACGCTGAGGAAGGCCCGAAGCAGGGCGCCGGCGGCATCTTGCATCGCGCCGCCCAGCGACGTCGCCAGCCCCGAGCCGCCGGACGGCGCTGCGGACGGTAGGTCGCTGTCACCGATCTCGACGCGTACCCGGCCGAGGTCGAGTCCGAGCAACTCCGCCGCAAGC
>JAWWPV010000218.1:0-5648 GCA_033854775.1 Trebonia sp. | reverse complement strand
AGGAACGGAGACCTGCCTCCCGGCGGCCGGAGCTTGACGCCGCTGGCGCGCAAGACGGCGCCAGCGGCGGCGGCTGGCCTGCCGGTGAGCAGCTCGATCTGGTGCAGGCTGAGCCCGCAGCCCTCGTACAGGTCGCCGACAAGGCCCGCGGTCAGCGGCCGCGGCGCGGGGAACCGCCGCCAGGCCGGCCCGGCCAGCGTGACCACGGGGACGCCGTGCCTGTCCAGGACCTGGCGGACCTCCGGGGCGGCGTACAGGGCGGCGAGCAACTCGATTTCCGAGGGCCCGCGCGAGGGCGGCGGCGCGACCTGCGTGGCGGGCATCTGCTGCTCCCGGGACAGGAGCGCCGTGACCTGGTCGACTCGCTCATCCTCGGCGGTCCGGCGAGTCATGCGCCGCCAGGCACCACGGGGCCGGTCCTCGATCGCGACCTCGTACAGCAACTGGGTGACGCGCAGCCGGTCGGCGCCCGTGACCGCGGCGATCTTGCGGACGGAAAGCAGCTGGCATCCGCGCAGGTGAGCAGCCCGTTCCGGCAGCGGCGCGCCGGGAAGGTCACGAGGGCAGCCCGCAGCCACGCTTGCGCTGTCGTGCGGGCAGCAGCCCGCCGGGCACTCGCTCACGCCGCGTAGCCTCCGCCATCAGGTATCGCCTGGCAGGGACTGTTGGCGGCGTATCCGCGTTTGACGACGAGCCCCACCGCCGTGTTCTTCAGCTTAATGCCCAGTTGATGCGTCAGGGAAGCACGGGGTGCCTGCTCACTGCCTGGGCGTTCAGTACCGGGCACCGACGGCCTGGGCGGCGAGCGGCTCCAGTGCGGCGAGGTCGTCGGTGGTCAGCTCGACGTCCAGCGCGGCGGCGTTCTGCTCGATCCACTTCTCCCGCTTCGTCCCGGGGATCGGGACGACCGGGATGCCGAGCCTGTCTCCCTGGGCGGCGACCCACGCAATGGCGACCTGCCCGGCGGTGGCCCCCTTGGCCTCGGCGACATTCCGCACCGCCTCGGTAATGGCCTGGTTGGCCGCCATCGCATCGCCGGCGAACCGCGCGAGGCGCCGCCGGCCGTCGGTGGCGGCCAGCGCGGCTACATCGACGGTGCCGGTGAGGAACCCGCGCCCGAGTGGCGAGTAGGCGACCAGCCCTACCCCGAGGTCGCGCGCCGCGCCTGCGACGACGGCCTCCGGGTCGCGGGTCCACAGCGAGTACTCGCTTTGCACGGCGGCGACCGGGTGGATCGCGCGGGCGGCCCGCAGTTGCTCGCCGGTCACTTCGGACAGCCCGATGTGCCGGACCTTGCCTTCCCGTACGAGATCGGCGAGTGCGCCGACAGAGTCTTCCAGCGGCACTTCTGGGTTGACCCGGTGCAGGTAGTACAGGTCGATGTGGTCGGTGCCGAGGCGCAGCAGGGAGGCGTCGGCGGCGGCCTTGAGGTAGTCGGGGTCGTTCCTGATGACGACCTTGCCGCGCCCGGTGGTGAAGTCCAGGCCGGCCTTGGTGGCGAGCTGCACCTCGTCGCGACGGCCGGCGATGGCGCGGCCGACGAGGACCTCGTTGTGCCCGGTGCCGTAGGCATTGGCGGTGTCGATCAGGGTGACGCCGAGGTCGAGGGCGCGCCGGATGACGGCGACGGACTCGTCCCAGTCGGCGGCACCGTAGACCGAGCTCATGCCCATGCAGCCGAGTCCCTCGGCCGAGACGGTGAGGCCGCCCAGCTCTACCTGCTTCATCATGGTGCTCTTCTCCTTGGAGTACGGCGGGATGTTCGCTTCCACGATCGCTCGCACGCCCGTGACCCGGCAGTACCGAGATCTTCCTAGGAAAATCAGGGACAGGCAGGCACCCTGCCGGCGGAGCTACCGTTGGGTGCATGAGCACGCCGAACGCCCTGGGTGAGTTCCTCCGCGCGCGCCGGGAGCAAACGCACCCAGAGCAGGTCGGCCTGAACGGCGCTGAGCGCCGGCGCACCCCGGGACTGCGCCGCGAGGAGGTCGCGATGCTCGCCGGGATCAGCACGGATTACTACCTGCGGCTGGAGCAAGGCCGGGACCGGACGCCGTCGGTGCAGGTGGTGGAGGCCATCGCACGGGTACTGCGGCTTGACCCCGGCGAGGCGGCCTACCTGCACGCGCTCGCCCGTCCCCGTCTGAAGCGCGCATCGCGCCCCGGCGCGGAAAAGGTCCCGCCGGGCACCCTGCGCCTGCTGGCCTCGCTGCCGGTGCCCGCGTTCGTCCAGGACCGGTACCTGAACGTCCTGGCCGCCAGCCCCATGGCGCAGGCCCTGTCGCCAAACATGCGGCCCGGCGTGAACCGGCTGCTCGCCGCGTTCCTGGACCCCGGCGAGAGGGAACTGCACGAGGACTGGGAACAGTCGACGGCAGCCGCCGTCGGCCAGCTGCGCGCCGCGATGGGCAGCGAGACCGACGATCCCCGCATGGCGGCCCTCGTGGGCGAGCTGTCGATGAAGAGCGACCGGTTCCGCCGGCTATGGGCACAGCAGGACGTCGTCCGCCGGGCAGGCAGCCGGGCCCGCATGCGTCACCCCGAGGTCGGCGACCTGGAACTGCACCGCGAGAAACTGATCATCGCCGGCACCGAGGACCAGGTCCTGGTCATCTACCACGCAGACCCCGGCACCGCGTCCGCCCGGGCACTCGCCTTGCTCGGCAGCATCACCGCCAGCTCCGATCGCTCCGGCCGATAGCACGACCGGGCCCCGCACGGCCCGCCAGCGTCCCCCGGCCACGTGACGTGCGGTGCGCGGATCACGGTGACGCAGCCGGGGAGCGCTGAGCGCGCCGGGCCTTGCGGTGGCCGGGCAGCGGAGAATCCGTGGCGCCGGGCGGTAAAAGACGAACTCGTTCGGGATAAAAAATAAGAATCCTCCACCGAACGGAATGATGGTTCCCCTCTCCGCCAGACATCGCCGTGGGCGGCCGAATACGCGGGCAACCGGCGGGCAGCGTGATCGCGAGACATACATTAGCTAATGTCCGATCAGAGGTAATCCCGCAGGCGGGGCCGCGGGCGGCGTAGGCGGCGAGTTCCGCGATCGGTTCCCGGGCTTCGACGGCAGGGCGTCGGGCGATAATCCGGGACGGCGGCTGGGCGGGACCGGGGGCTTCGGCGGCCCCGGCGGTAACGCCAGCGTCAGCGGCGCCCTCGTCACGCTGCTTCAGACGGGCGCGTCCGGGTACAAGTGGGCGGCGGCGACCGTCGGCTCCGACAGCGCGGCATCGATGGAGCTGAGCACGGGCGGGGACCCGGTCATGGCGATCGGCGGCTTCAGCGGGAGCGACCCGGCGCCGGCCCTGGCCGAGTTCCAGCAGATGGTCACCTCCCACGAGGTCCACTACTTCGTGGCTGGCGCGGGCGGCACGACGGTCTACGACCTCACCGCGCCGGCCCAAGCCTCGTAATCGGGCGCCCGGCCGGGTTAGGGCTGGTTCATTGACTGAACCATGGTTGCCATGGTTTACTGCTGTGGCAGTTCAGTGAATGGACCAGCCTTGCCGGGAGGAACGATGTCGAACGCGGAGACGGCCGATGTGGACGCGGTGGCCGCGTCGGCCGGGGATGCGGGGCACCCGGCGCGGTGGTGGATTCTCGCGGTCCTCGCCGCCGTCGCCTTCATGGCGCAGCTTGACCTGTTCATCGTGAACGTGGCGCTGCCGGTGATCGGCCAGTCCTACTCGGGATCGTCCTTGTCGGGGCTGTCATGGGTGCTGAACGCCTACGCGATCATCTTCGCCGCGCTGCTGGTGCCGGCCGGGCGGCTGGCCGATCACTTCGGGAGGCGGCGCTTCCTGCTCGTCGGCGTCGCGGTGTTCGTCCTCGCCTCGGCCGCGTGCGCCGCCGCGCCGACCCTCGGCGTGCTGACCGCGGCGCGGGCCGTGCAGGCCGTGGGGGCGGCGCTGATCGTGCCCACCTCGCTCGGGCTGCTCTACCCGGCGTTCGCGAAGCGGCAGCACGCCATGGTCGTCGGCATCTGGGCCGGCGTCGCCGCCGTCGCGGGGACCGCGGGGCCGCCCGTGGGCGGCCTGCTCGTCGAGGTCTCGTGGCGGTGGATCTTCCTGATCAACGTGCCGATCGGGGTCGTGACTCTGCTCGCCGGCCTCCGCGTGCTGCCTGAAGTGCGCGCCGCCGCGGGGAGCCGGCTGCCGGACTGGGTATCGGCCGCGCTCTTGCTGGCGTCCGTGACGCTGCTGGTGCTCGGCACGGTACAGGGGCCGGCCTGGGGCTGGGGCTCTTCCAGGACCGTGGCCTTGCTGACGGTCGCCGTGGTGGTGATCGCCCTGACGGTGGCGCGGACGCTGCGGCACCCGCACGCGCTCATCGAGCGGGACCTGTTCACCAGCAGGCCGTTCACCGGTGCTTCGATCGCCCTGTTCGTGTTCTTCATCGGGTTCGCGATCTTCCTGCTCAGCGTGGTGCTGTTCCTGCAGGGGCAGTGGCACTACAGCGTCGTGCGGTCGGGGCTCGCGATCTCGCCAGGGCCCGCGACCGCCGCGGTGTTCGCGGTCAGCGCGGGCCGCATCCGGGCACGGTTCGGCCGGCTCCTGCCCGCGATGGCGGGCACGCTGTTCATGGCGGTCGCGGCCGGCTACTGGATGCTCTTCACGGGCGCGCACCCGGACTACGCGGCGGCGTTCCTGCCAGGGCTCTTCGCCGCGGGCATCTCGGCCGGGCTGACCCAGGCCCCGCTGTTCGCCGCCGCGGGCACCCTGCCGCCGGACCGGGCGACGACCGGCAGCGCCGTGCTCAACATGGCCCGCCAGGTCGGCAGCGCCGTCGGCGTCGCGGTCGTGGTGGTCATCCTCGGCGCGGGCGCCGCCCATACGGTCACCGACTTCCACCACGTCTGGGCCGCCGAGGTCATCGCGGGCCTGATCGCCTGCCTGGCGGTCGCGGTCACCGCGAGGACCCCCAGGCCGACCCCGGGGCTCAGGGCCGGTGAGTCAGCTTGAGGAGCCGTACTGGACGGGCACGTTGACGGCCTGGGCCCGGCTCCAGGTCCCGGCCTGCGTGAGCCGGTAGACGGCCAGCGCATCGGCGGTGCCGCCCAGCCTGCGGCTGCAGCGGCATCACATCCGCGCCGATCCCGGCGCGGACATCCCCGGGCGCGGCCGCGAGGCGGCATGACGTCACCGCACGAGCCGGAGAACGACATGTACGGGTACACCCACGACAAGGACAGCTACCTGCGGCGGCTGCGGCGGATCGAGGGCCAGGTCCGCGGCCTGCAGCGGATGATCGACGAGGACAAGTACTGCATCGACATCCTCACCCAGGTCGCCGCGGCCACCAAGGCCCTGCAGTCGGTCGCCCTTGGTCTCCTTGAAGAGCACCTCAGCCACTGCGTCGCCCAGGCTGTGGCCGAGGGCGGCGACGGGGCGGCCGACAAGGTCCGCGAGGCGTCCGACGCGATCGCCCGCCTCGTCCGCTCCTGAACCCAGTCACGTCGGCAGGCTCCGTAGCTGAACCGGAGCGACGATCACAGGAAGGCACCCGATGACAACGACGACCTACGCGGTGACGGGAATGAGCTGCGAGCACTGCGTGAACGCGGTGTCCAGCGAGCTCAGCGGCCTCGGCGGCGTGTCCGCCGTGACCGTCGATCTCGTACCCGGAGGCAATTCCAGCGTCACGAT
>JAWWPV010000217.1:0-10660 GCA_033854775.1 Trebonia sp. | reverse complement strand
CAGCGCTGCTGGAACCGGTCCGCCGCCCGCAACGGCCGCTCAATCACGTTCATACGGTCTGACGTACCCGGTCTTCCCGGCCTAACCCGGGCCTAACCCGGCACTAACCCCGGCCGCCGCGGGCGCGTCGCGGCAGTTCAGGGGCCAGGACCCCGTCGGGCACGCGTCACACGCTGAAGGCGACGAGTTCCGGGTCGTCGCACATTCCAGGGGATGAGGCCAGCCGCGGGCACGCGGTCACGACCACCATGTCACCGGATACCGCGGCGCTGCCGCCTAGCCCGGACAGGTCGGAGTAGAAGTGCGGCCACGGCAGGGCGGGCGAGGTGTACGTGACCTGGCCCTTGGCCATGTCGTATTCCCAGGCCGTGCCGTTCGCGCCGGTGTTGAGGCCGAGCGCGACCCCGTCACGGACCACGTACAGGCCCGCCGCGGCCGCGGACGCGGGGACCGAGGCGCGGACCGTGCCGGTCTCCGGGGCGACGCCGGCCAGCGCGCCGCCTGCCAACGTGAGGTCGACGAGGCCTGCCGCCGGGTCGGTTCCCTCGGGCACCGCGCCGTGCTTCGCCCACAGCACGCCGCCCGTCGACCCGCTGTACGCGGTCACCCCGGAGGGGGATGCGAACAGCACCGCGCCGTCCGCGGCCATCGCCAGCGTCCCGGCGAAGGGGCGGCCGAAGGGGGAACTCAGCAACCGCTGCGTCCCTGTGGCCAGGTCCATGACCCGCAGCGCGGTCACCTGAGACGAACCCAGGTATCCGCCGGGGGACTCCGCCATGTAGAGCGTCTGCCCGTCGACCTGCCATGCCTGGCCCCCGGCGGTCTTGTCCTGCCAGCGGACGCGCCCGGTCGCGTTGTTGTAGCTGGTCACGGCGGCGGGACCGACGATGACGGTGGTCGACTTGGACGCCGCGACCACGCCGCCGAACACCGCGGCCGGGTAGCGCCGCACCTGGTTGCCCGTCGCCGCGTTGAGGACGACCTCGGTGCGGGAGCGGCCATCTGGCGCGAGCAGCCCGACAGTGATCACGCCCGGCCAGGCACGCACCGACATGACCTCCGTGAACAGCGGCGCGTCCAGTGCGGTCTGCCAGAGTTCCTTGCCGCTGCTCAGCGTGTAGCCGGTGACGATCAGCCCGGTGCCGAGCACCGCGACCCCGCCGCCCACCGCGACGTAGGCCTGGCCAATGGCGGGCGCCGTCCCGCCGTCCCCCGTGGTCCCCGGTCCCGTGCCCGCGGACCAGATCCCGGAGAGCCCGACCGCCCACCGCTGCGCGGACACGGGCTGGGCGTGGCAGCCGCTGCCCTGGCAGGCGGGCTGCCTGGCCGGCGTGTCCGACGCCAGGACGCGAAGCGGGAAGAGCACGACGGCGAGCAGGGCCACAGCGACCATGACCCGGCGTACCGCCGACCCGCGTGACCTGCTGAAAGGACCGGCGAGACGCGCGAGGCGCCGCCTCGCCCGGACCGAGGGCGCGCCGAGCCGGCGCGGCCTGACCCGACTTGGCCTGGTCACCCGCCGTCCCGCGTGCTGTCGCTTCACCCGTTGCCGCCTTAGAAGGATCCGGCAATAAGGGTAAAGGGGCAAGCACACCGCAGGCTGTCGTTTGCCGACCTCGGCTCACCCGCACGGACGCGCACCGATAGCGTTGGAGGACATACAAGGAGGTACTAATGGCCGACCGCGCACCACTTCCGTATGACTTCCTGCCGCCGGTCCCGGCGTTCACGGTGACCAGCGAGGATGTCGCCGACGGCAAGATGCTTGGCGACAAGCACGTCTACAACAGCTTCGGCATGTCCGGGCAGAACGTCTCGCCGCACCTGTCCTGGTCCGGCTTCCCCGCGGAGACCAAGAGCTTCGCGGTCACCTGCTACGACCCGGACGCGCCGACCGGGTCCGGGTTCTGGCACTGGATCGTTATCGACATCCCCGCGTCCGTCACCTCGCTTCCCGCCGGGGCGGGCACCGCGGACGGCGCCGGCCTGCCCGCCGGCGCGTTCCAGGTGCGCAACGACTACGGAACCAAGGACTTCGGCGGCGCGGCACCGCCCGCGGGCGACGATCCGCACCGTTACGTGTTCGCCGTGCACGCCCTCGATGTCGAGACGCTCGGCATCGACTCCGACGTCACGCCCGCAGTCGCCGGGTTCAACCTGCGGTTCCACACGATCGCGCGCGCCCTGACCATCCCGGTCTTCGGGCACTAAACTCAGGCCTCAAGCGCCGGGCGAGACAGCCCGGCAATCCCGCGCCGCGGCGGCAGGCATGCGAACGCCGGCTCCCGCGGCACGGGGTTAGGTCGCGGGAAAATTAATCCTGGTCGGGTTCCGCCGGCTTCTCGCCGAGCGCGTCCTTGTGCAGGAGCTTGTAATGCTTAGTCAGTGCCTCACTCGCCGCACCGGGGCGATAGGCGACAGTACGCTGGCAAATTTCACAGCGCGTCACCGGAAGTTGTGTCACCGTGACAGGAAAGCTCTTTGCGGCTGAACGAGTCATGACCTTCGCAATGCCTGACGAGCCGGCACATTTGATTCACCGGCGCTGGGTATTGTCACTTTAAATGATAGTCGACGCAAGTGACTGACCAGGGTCCCGCTAAGCTCCGCCTGGCCGCCGATCGCGACGAGACGCTTGGCCGGATCGCGGAGCTTGAGCGGGAGTTCGCCGCGATCGTCACCAGCGCGAGCGAGGGCTCGTCCGGTGGCGACGACGAGCACGACCCGGAGGGCGCGACGGTCGCTTTCGAGCGGCAGCACATAGCGGCGCTCGCCGCCCAGGCCCGTGAGCATCTCGCGGCGATTGACGCGGCCCTGGCGAAAATCGATTCTGGCATATACGAAATTTGCGATATGTGCGGCCGGCCGATTGGCGAGGAACGCCTCGCCGCCCGCCCGGCGGCCCTCATTTGCGTACGCTGCGCCGGAACGCGACGTTAGCTTTCCACAGCAGACCGCCACTGTTTGCTTAGCCCGTAACCATGATCGCCCCCATTGCTTACGAGGTGACCATGATCACGCCCGGTTTGCGGCAAATGTCTCGTCAGCTGTTAAGTCGGGGCGGCCGGGGGTAACCGCGCCCGTTTCGTAGGCGAGGATGACGGCCTGGACGCGGTCGCGCAGGCCCAGCTTGGTCAGCAGGAAGCCGCTCGCACCGGAGGGACCCGGCGCGGTGAGCTGGCGGGGCGCCCGGAACAATGATCTTGAATTTGCCGTCAGGTGAGGCGGTCGCCGCAGGTGGCCGCGTCGTAGCCGGGGAGGCTGCCAAGCTGGGCGAGCAGCCACGGCGAGGACAACACCTTCAGCAGGGCCAGGACCTCGCGCGAGGCGGCGTGCTCGGCCGGGATGACCAGGCTGAACCGTTCCTCGGCGAGCGGGACGAAGGCGAGGCCGTACGCGCGGGCCGCCGGCTCGCTCGCCACGCCGGCCTCCGCCAGGCCGGCCGCCACCGCGGAGGCGACCTGGAGGTGGCCGGCCGCCTGGGTGTCATAGCCGCGCAGGTCGCTGCCGTCCAGGCCGAGGCGCGTGCGCTCCGCGTCGAGGAGGCGGCGGGCTTCGGCGCCCGGCTCGCGGTTGACGATCCGCAGGCGGTGCCTGGCGATGGCATCCAGGCCGGTGACGACGGCCTTGAGCTCGGGCCGCACGGCGAAGCCCTCACGCCAGGCGGTGAAGCCCACGACGTCGGCGCCGTCGGGGAGCGGCTGGCCGGCCTCGCCGCTGTCCCCCTGGGTGTGCACGCCCGCGACGTGCACGAGGCCCTGGCTCGCGAGGCGGAGCGCCGCGGCGGAGCCACAGGGCCACCAGGCGAAGGCGACCGGCGGGTCGAGCAGGGAGAGCGGGGTGGCCAGCAGCGGGAGCGCCGGGTCACAGCCCGCAACGACGAGCGTCGGGCGGGGCGGGCCGATCGGGCGGACCGCGATCACCTCAGGTCCGGCGTCGGTCCCGTTACTAGCGGGACTGTTACTAGCGGCACTGGCCGCGACCGCAGAGACTGTGAAGTTCGCTGGATTGGCGAGCCCGCCTGCCGGGAGGAAGCCAAGGCCCGCGCCCGTGTCGCCGCGCAGCGGCAGGGCCACGAACCGGTCGCCCACCGGGGCGAGCGCCACCCGGTCAGCGCGGCCGCGCAGCGGGGTGACGCTGACCGCGGTCACCGGCGTGGCCGGCGCCCCGGGCCCGAACAGTTCCTCCACCGACAGGCCGAGCGCCTGGGCCAGGGCGAGCGCTACCCGCAGTGACGGGTCGGAGTGCCCCGACTCGACCGCCGATACCGCCTGCCTGCTCACCCCGGCCATGGACGCGAGCTGCTGCTGCGAAAAGCCGCGTGCCTGACGGGCGAGCCGCAGGTTAGCGCCGGTGCTGCCGGGTCCCTCAGTCATGTGTACGGATGGTAGGCGATCATGGGGTATGAAGAGCGAGATCATTCAGGTCAGGACCGGAACGCGGGACACCGTGGCGGACATCACCGGCGAGTGCGCCGAGTTCGCCCGCTCGGCTTCCGGTGGCGGGGACGGCCTCCTGCACGTGTTCGTGCCGCACGCCACTGCGGGCATCGCGGTGCTCGAGCTCGGCTCGGGCAGCGACGCGGACCTGCTTTCCTCACTCGCGTCGCTGTTGCCGGCCGACGACCGCTGGCGGCACGCGCACGGGTCGCGCGGGCACGGACGGTCACACGTTATGCCCGCTTTTATCCCGCCGTACGCGACGATCCCCGTGCTCGGCGGACGGCTCGCGCTCGGCACCTGGCAGTCGATCGCGCTTGTTGACGTGAACGTGGACAATCCAGACAGGCAAGTGCGCCTGTCCTTTCTCTCCGGCTAAGGCAACGCGAGATAGCCTGCAGCTCTTGTCCGCGCGGACACCGGAGGGTACGGGGGTCGTCCCCCCGGGAGGTAACTGCTCTACCAATGAGATAACTACCTGCTTGAGCGGTGGCCACCAGCGCTTGGTTCCGGATACCGTAGAGTCCCCGATCAGGTTTCACGTCGCCAACCGCCTGCACCGTCGCAGGGCACCGGCGGCTGATTTCGAAGGCCCGCCATGCCTGGTAGCCGCTTGATGATGAGGTGATGACGACCATGGCCCGCATCGTTGTCATTGGCGACTTGATGACAGATACCGTCGCGCACGCGACGCTGCCGCTGGCCCGCGGCAGCGATACGCCCGCGAAGGTGACTACGCACGGTGGCGGCTCCGGCGCCAACGTGGCCGCCTGGCTCGGCGCGGACGGCGCCGACGTGGCGTTCATCGGACGGCGCGGCGCGGACATCGCCGGCCGGAACCGGGACATGGAGCTGATGGGCTACGGCGTCGACGCCCGGCTCGTGATGGACCCGGAGCGGATGACCGGAACCTGCGTGGTGATGGTCACGCACAAGGGCGAGCGCACGATGCTCTCCGACCCGGGCGCCAACGCCGCGCTGTCGCCCGACGACCTGCCACACGACCTGTTCGTCCCCGGGGCGCACCTGCACGTCTCCGGGTACACGCTGCTGTCGGAGGGGTCTCGCGCGGCCGCGCTCGCGGCGCTCGACTTCGCGGGGCGGGTCGGCATGTCGACCTCGGTGGACGGGGCGTCCGCCGCCCCGCTCGATCGCGTGGGGGCCGAGCCGTTCTTCGAGCTGACAGGCAACGCGCTGCTGCTGTTCGTGAACGTCGCGCAGGCGAGGGTGCTCACCGGCCGGGACGACCCGGAGGCGGCCGCCCGGGTGCTCACCGCCTGGTACCCGCAGGTTGTCATCAAGCTCGGCGCCGACGGCGCGCTGTTCTTCGCCAACGGCCGCCCCCCGGTGAGGGTTCCCGCTCCCCCGGTCGAGCGGGTCATCGACGGCACGGGCGCCGGCGATGCCTTCATCGCCGGCTTCCTGCCGCCCTGGCAGGACAAGAAGCCGCCGATGGAGGCCATGGCGAGCGGCTGCCGCCTGGCCGCCCACGCGCTGAACCTGATCGGCGCCCGCCCGATCATGTAGCGGTCCCTAAGCTCCCATTTAGGGACGGTTCAGGATCATTTGCGCGTCTGGCATCGCACGCGGAGCTTGCCGTGTGGTAGGAATCCGGCATGACGGGGTTCCTGGCGGAGCTGTTTTCACTTGAGGGCCGGGTGGCGGTCGTGACCGGCGGGAGTTCCGGGATCGGCGAGGCCATGGCTTCCGCGCTGGCGCTGGCAGGCGCGCAGGTCGTTATCGTGTCGCGCGACCCGACCCGGCTGTCGGCGACCGCCAAGTCGCTGCGCGAAGCGGGCTGCGCGGTCGCGTGGGTGAGCGCGGACCTCTCCGACCGGGCCGAGGTGCGCCGGGGGGCGTCCGCGGTGGCGGCCTCGTTCGGCGAGCCGGACATCCTGGTCAACTGCGCGGGGGTGAACCTCCGCCCGCCGCTCGGCTCGCTGTCCGAGGAGCACTGGGACCTGATGGTGGCGGTCAACCTGACCGCGCCGTTCCTGCTCGGGCAGCGGTTCGGCCCGGCGATGGCCTCCCGCGGCTGGGGGCGGATCATCAACGTCACCTCCCAGCAGGCGCTGCGGGCGTTCGGCAACAGCGGCGGTTACGGCGCGTCCAAGGGCGGTCTCGCGTCCCTGACCCGGTCGCAGTCCGAGGCGTGGGCCGCCGACGGCGTGTGCGTCAACTCGCTGTGCCCCGGTTTCGTCCCGACTCCGCTGAACGCCGAGGTGGCAGCCGATCCGGTCCGGTTGGCGGCGCTGGCCGCGCGGACCCACGCCGGCCGGACTCGCGGCCAGGCAATGAGCATGGCTTCAGCCGGATGGCGCATTCGGTGCTGACCAACGAGGTCCGCGAAGTCGACGGTCACCCGGCCCACGAGGCGCGCAAGCGGGTGGTCGCTTTTCTCAATGAGCGGCTGCGTTAGCGGCTTGGCGCTCTCGAGCGGAGTACCGGTTCGGCGTAGGGCTTGTCGTACGTGGTTGTAATACACCATCCTCATCGTCGCCGCGCTGTGGGTGTTCGGATTGGTTGTCATCCTGGGCGCCAGGTGAATACCTGCATGAGCTCCATACGCGTCCGACCCGCAACTGGGCACGGGGAGGCAGTGCTACTCGCCGAGCAGCCGGCGTTTCTGCCTGCTGAATTCCTCGTCGGTCAGAATTCCCGAGTCGCGAAGTGTGGCGAGTTTGCCTAGCTCGTCAGCGATGCCCATCAGCGGGCCGTCCGGCGACATCTGCGGCAGCGGCACACCTGCACGAGTCGCCGCGACGACGCGGGCCGAGCGGCTTGGGCCAACGGTGGCACCGACCGTACGGCCGGCCATCGCCGTACTCGCCAGGGCCATCTCACTGAACAGGCTTCCCCCGCTACTTGCCAAGCCATCCGCGGCTGTACTGAGGCTGGTAGCCGGCAAGGCGAACGCGGCGGTCCGCATCGCCGGGGCACCTGCCGGCCAACCCTGCGGTACCGACAACCCTCCGACCAAGCCCGCCCGACCCACACCCGCCGACACCCCACCGGCACCAAGACCTGCTGAGCCCGCCGTCGCCAGCGGCCTCAACTGGTCGAACCGGTTCATGATGCGGTACTCCGTGCCGCTGATTTGATCCTGCGTGCCGACGATCATTGCGTCCGCGTGCGCTGCCGAACCCTGTGCCGCATACGCCCCGGTCAAGCTGGTCACCGTCAGACCCGTGTTGGCGGGCGTCAGGTAGCTCAGCGGGGATGTCAGGCCCAGGCTCTGCAGGATTCCGGCAAGCCCGGACGTAGACGAGGCGGCCGCCGACGTGGACTGCAACGGCGATGCGAGACCCTGTAGCGCCGCGGGGACCGTGGAGGTCAACTGCGACAACATCGTCTGGGTGTTCGTCGCGGCCGACGCGCTGGCGGCGTGTGCGACCGCGGCGGCTTGGCTTGCCAGCCCGCCCGCGTTCGTCGGGGGCACCGGTGCGGTGAACGGGGTCAAGGTCGTCGAGTTTGCCGAGGAGCCCGCGTAGCCGTACATCGCCGCCGCGTCCTGGGCCCACATTTGGGCGTACTGGGCTTCGGTGATCGCGATCGCCGGGGTGTTTTGACCCAGAATGTTCGTCGCGACCAGCGACATCAGCAGGCTGCGGTTGGCCACGATCACCGGTGGGGGCACCGTCATCGCAAAAGCCGCCTCATATGCACCCGCCGCGGCCGTGGCCTGGGCTGCGGTCTGCTCAGCCTGCGCGGCTGTGGCGGTGAGCCACTCCGTGTGGGTCGCTGCCGCGGCGGCCATCGATGCCGACGCCGGCCCCAGCCAGGGGCCGTCGGTCAGGCTTGCGATCTCGGATTCGTAAGAGGTTGCTGCCGAATACAATTCGTCGGCCAGGCCGTCCCAGGCGGCCGCCGCGGCCAACATCGGCCCCGAGCCGGGACCAGAATACATTCGCCCGGAGTTGATCTCCGGTGGTAACGCTGCGAAATCCATTGCGACACTCCCTCTTTGCTGACTTCGACCCGATTTCCTCCGTGGCCGCATACGAACCGACGCTGGCGCCCACGATGAGCACCATTTGTCGCTAACCAGTCTCAGGCCGACCAACTTTGACCATTTGTACGTAGGACGGAGATGGCACCTTTGGCTTCGAAGATCGCGAGATGAACACTGTCAGGGCTTTGGTGTCCGTGCTGTCGCAGCACTGCCTGCAGATCGGCGCCCGTGAGTCCGCATTGCCGCAGATTGCGTCGGTCGACTTGACCGTCGCGGATCAGTACTTTCAACGGCGGATCGATGAATCGTCGAATCCGGGGAACGAAGCGCAGCCTCGCCAGCACCGCGTGTGTGGCCAGCAGAGAGATGAGGGCCGCGGTTGCGCTGAGCCACGAGGTGTCGCTGGCGGTCGCCGCGCGACCGACGACGGCTCCGGCCGCGACCGCAGCGACCCAGTCGAATGGCGCGAACTCGGCGAGAGTGCGTCTCTCGGTGAAGCGAAACAGAATCGCGGCCGTGATAAACAGCGCCGCGGTTTTGAGCACGGCATCACCGACGGCGAATGGATCACCAATCAGTACCTGAAAGATCCGATCCATTTCTGCTCCTGTTCCAAAGCCGGCCCGTCGAGGCACGCGTTCTTCTGTGGTGGGGGGATGTGCCGACGATGTGCGCGGCCACGCAGGTGATCACCGTCTCGTTCACACCCGATCATCGCTATCGGCCAACGGAATTCCTCCTCAGAGCTGCTCTGCGACCATAGGACCGCCCGGGGGTTTATTCGGCTCGTGCAGTGCCAGGCTCCAGTGCCATGGTGCGGCTCAGGCCGGGTGATAACAGACAAGGCGAGCCGGCTCGGTTCCCGAAAGTCACCGAGGTCGAATTCGCGGCAGGCTTCCAGCCTTGAGACTTTCCGCCCATCGCCACGCTCGCCGCAATGTGTTGGATCGGCGGCCTCGCCTTATCAGAGCAGAAGCGCCGCCACCCGAATCGACGGCCCGATTCAGAGATATGGACGAGCGGCTGCGACATAGGTTCCCTCCGCACCTCAGTGGGATGCACAACCCAATATTCTGGGCCATGTCACCCAAACTTGTCCAGTAGTCTTGTTCTTCCAGTTTGCCTAGTCCTATTAGGTAATTGTCGGAGAACGGCTCCGTCCTCAGGATTTGGCGCTGCGCCGCAATGTGATTCGCGATCTGGGACATGGGAGCGGGAGGCGAAGGAGCGTGTGAAGTCGACAGCGGCATTGACCGCTGCGCGTAGTGGTTCTGGCTGCCGGTGGCATAGGTGATCATGGCCCGCCCTGATGCGCGGCCACCCGGGCGACGGGAAGGTGTCGTCGGTCGGCGTTGGGGTGCAGATCGGCGCGCTTGAGCATTGCTGTGAATCCGACGCGAAAGAGGTCGAGCCATTGATCGAAGCCGGCGGCCGGGTCATCGAGAACGTCCTCGTCGGCTTCCAGCAGCTCGCCCGCCGTTTCGGTGCAATTCTGTCTGCCGACCAAGTTCAGGCGCTCAAGCCGCGGCGCGAAGCCTACGACCGAGCGGCTGACGGCGTCCTAACCGCCGGAGCCGGCACTGTTCGCCAGTTGCCTCTTGCGCTGATCGGCGATGAATCGTATCGACAAGCGGTGCAGCAGACCCGGCGCCAGCCGGGCGAACACCCATGACGCATACGCCCGCTTCGGCGCGACCAGCAGCGCCTTGTTACGGGTGATCGACTTGAGGGTGTCGCGAGCCAGCCGATCGGCGCTGTAGGCGGTCTTCGTGCCCTGCCCGCGTAGGTAGTAGTCGCGACCGACGAAGCCGCCGATGGCGCCCTTGTCCAGGATCGGTGTCTCGACGGCGCCCGGGCACACCGCCAGCACGCCCACGCCGCGGGGGTCGCGGTGGTCAGCCGACGCAGGAACCTGCGGTCCCGGGCAAGGGCCGCCAGCCGTTCCTTCGAGACGGCGCCCAGCAGCCGTACCGGGTCTCCGGCGGCTCTGCGCCAGCCGTCCGGGTCGACGCTCTGGAACAGCTCTCGGGTCTCTGGGTACCATGACCAGCGCAGATTCTGCGCCAGCCGGCCAAGCGGGCGTAGGGGTTCGGGCAGAACGGTTCGCACGGTAAATCGCCGAATAGCCTTCACAATCCTCGACGGTAGCGGCAACCTCCGGCTCCATGGTGGCAACCGGACACCGAACACGCCCTTTACCTGTTCCTGACCGGGGGTCACTGTGGAGCACTCGCACTGTGCCGCCGGCCTGCGGGTGCGTTGGGGGACG
>JAWWPV010000216.1:0-9043 GCA_033854775.1 Trebonia sp. | reverse complement strand
GCGCGGGCAAGGTCTCGACGGCGGCGATCTCCGCGGCGGGGTCGGTGAGCGGGAAGCTCCTCGACGGCAAGGCCTACACCTCACAGATCCCGACCGCGCTTAACGACAATGCCCTTTCCGCCCTCCTGCTTGGGCACAAGGTTCAGGTGACAGGAACGGTCCCGAGCACGAACTCGTTTCTCACCCTGGTGGTTGAGTGGGGCTTGCCGATTTTCGTCATCATCGTGCTCGTCATGTGGCTTGGCCGCCGCAGCAGCAAGCAGCTCACCGGACGGATCGGCGGGATCATGGCCATCGGCAAGTCGAAGGCCAAGGTCTACGACGAGGACAGGCCCAAGACGAGCTTCGCGGACATCGCGGGCTATGAGGGTTCCAAGGCCGAGGTCATGGAAGTGGTGGACTTCCTGAAGCATCCGGCCAGGTACGAGCGCGCTGGTGCGGTCGGCCCGAAGGGCGTGCTGATGGTCGGCCCGCCTGGGACCGGCAAGACCCTGCTGGCCAGGGCGGTCGCCGGCGAGGCGGGGGTACCGTTCTTCTCCCTGAGCGGCTCGAGTTTCGTCGAGATGTTCGTCGGCGTCGGCGCCTCGCGGGTCAGGGACCTGTTCGCTGACGCCAGGAAGCGGGCCCCGTCGATCATCTTCATCGACGAGATCGACGCCATCGGCGGCCGGCGCGGCCCGGGCGGGTTCGGCTCGAATGACGAGCGCGAGCAGACGCTCAACCAGCTGCTGTCGGAAATGGACGGATTCGAGCCAGGCGCCAGCGTGGTCGTCATGGCCGCGACCAACAGGGCGGAGATCCTCGACGCGGCGCTGCTGCGCCCCGGGCGCTTCGACCGGACGGTGGAGATCCCGCTGCCCACCTACGTGGAGCGGACCGCGATCCTGGCTATCCACGGGAAGGGCAAGACGCTCGCGCCCGACGTGGATCTCGACGTCGTATCGCGGGGCACGCCCGGATTCTCCGGCGCCGATCTCGCCAACCTCGTGAACGAGGCGGCGATCAACGCCGTGCGCGCGGATCGCAGCGTGCTCAGTGCCGCCGACTTCGAAGTCGCCAGGGACCGGCTCCTCATCGGCCGCCGCGACGCGTCGAACGCGCTGCTGCCCGAGGAGAAGCATGCCGTGGCCGTCCACGAAGCCGGGCACGCGCTCGTGGCCGCGCTCTCGGCGCACGCCGATCCCGTCGTCAAGGTCACGATCCTTTCCCGCGGCGCCGCTCTTGGCGTGACCGAGCAGCTGCCTGAGTTCGAGCGCCACCTGTACCCCGAGAGCCACCTGACAACCTCACTCGCCGTGCGCCTCGGCGGCCGCGCCGCGGAGATCATCGTCCTGGCGGAACCGTCGACCGGCTCAGCGAGCGACCTCGCGGGCGCGACCCAACTCGCGACGCACATGGTGCGGGAGTGGGGCTTCTCCACGGAGGTCGGGCCCATCAGCTACGGGCCGGAGGGACCGAGCCGCGACAACCCGTTCGCCGGCCGTCCATATGCCGAGGAAACGCAGCATTCCATTGACCAGGAAGTGGCCAAGCTGCTCCGGGAGGCCGAGGACACGGCCACCGCGCTGCTGCGCGGGCATCGTGAGACTCTCGACCGGGTCATCGGCCTGCTGCTTGAGCGCGAGACGATCGACGGTGCCGACCTGGCGGCCATCGTCGGGACGCCCGGATCCGCCGACCACGAACCGGCCGGGATCGCAACCCGGCCCTAGGCGGCGCTTATACGGCCCGGCCCGACCCGCTAATACGGTACGGAATCACCAGGTCCGGCCAGGTGCAGGCCGCCCCGCAGGGCTGGCCGAGCCGCAGCCGCGGCGTGTTTTCCGCCGACAGCCACGACCGGTCCCGCACGTGATGGCGGGTACTCGAGCTGTGTTGGTCGCGGTGGCAGCGTTCCCAGCCGCGTTCAGTGCGGACGATTTCCATGCAGCGGTGCGGGCTTGTCCCCTGGGCGGGCGCCGCGATGAGCGTGTTGTCTGTCATCTGCGTGATCCTTTCCGCTGCCGTCTGGCCGTGGATGGCGTGCTCGCCGTAGTGGCAGCGGCGGCCCCGGCAGTGGATGCAGTCGCAACACCACCCTACGCCCTGCGGCAACCCCAACCACCCTCGGCCAGCGGGGTCGGCGCGATCAGGTAACGGCAGCGGATTCCACATAGCAGAACGATGACCGCGGTCCTTCCCACTTCTGGAATGCGCATTTATCGTGAAGGCTATGACTTCCGGCGCGCCGGTCGACGGACCCGCCTACCGGCTCAGCTCCGTCGATCACGCGCTTGAGCTGCTGTTGCTGTTCCGTTCCAGGCCGACGCTGCGGGTCTCGGAGGTCGCGGACTCACTGGACGTGGCCAGGTCCACCGCGCACCGGCTCCTCGGCATGCTCGTGCACAGGGAGTTCGCCGTGCAGGATCCGGCCACCCGCGCGTACCGTCCGGGCCCGAGGCTGGTGGAGATCGGCCTCGCCGCCGTCGGCGCGCTTGATGTGCGGGCGCGGATGCGGCCGTACCTGACCGACATCGCGGCACGGACCGGCGAGACCGTCAGCCTGCTGGTGCTTGACGGGGACATGGCGCACTTCATCGACAGCATCGAATCCGAGCGCACCGTCCGGGTCGGCTCCCGGTTCGACGCCAGGATGCCGGCGCACGCGACCTCGGCCGGCAAGGCGATACTTGCCGCGCTGCCGGTCGAGGAGGTGCTGGCCAGCTACCCGAACGAGAAGCTCGTTACGGTCACCGAGCGCACCGTGGCGACCCGCACGCAACTGCTTGCCACGCTGGCCCAGGTGCGGGCCGCGGGGTTCGCGGTCAACTGCGAGGAAAGCGAGATCGGCCTCTGCGCGGTTGGCATGGCCGTGCTCGGCATCGAGGGCCGGCCGACGGCCGCGTTCACGGTGGCCGCACCGATGCAGCGAATGACGGGGGGTTATCTACATACGATTTCTGAAGAATTGCGCGGCATCGTCGCGGCGGCCTCCGCAGAGTTGCGTGAGGTCCGCTACCGCTGAGGTCAACCCATTTATCCGGAACGGAAAGTGGTGATTCCGACTACGGAACGCTATTTCATTCCGTATATCAGAATTTGACGGCCAGCTATTTCCCCGGGCGCGCCCCAAAGTTAATCTACGGTCAAATAGCCCCAAGTGGGAGAGAGGTTATCGATGAGGAAGTCGATTCACCTCGCGCTCGCATTGTCCGGAGTGCTCGCGGTGGCCGCGTGCTCGTCAGGCGGCGGCTCGGGCAGCTCGTCCGGCCCGGTCGGGCTGGTGCAGGTAGGCGCGTACACGGGAGACCAGGCGTTCGAGGCACAGTTCGCCGCATCCATCGACTATCCAGCGCTCGAGGCGATTAACTCGGCCGGGGGCATCCTCGGGCGGCAGGTGTCGCTGATTCAGGTGGACACTCGCAGCGACCCGGCCGACGCGCTCACGTCGATGGACAAGGCGCTCGCCACGAACGGCAACATCGCGGGCATCCTCGGGCCGGACTCGACAAGCGCGGCGACGCTGGTGCCGCTGCTCAACAGCAAGAAGCTGCCGATGATGATCGCGGCAGGCGAGGCGGCCTACGACCGGTCGTCGTACGCCTACCTCTGGCGTGACGTGCCGCCTGACCCGGCCAACGGCGAGGCGATCGCGCTGTGGGCGAAGGGGCGGGGGTACACCAGGGTGGCCACCGTGTTCGGCACCGACGCGGGGTCGCAGGGCGACCTGCCGGGAGTGCTGACCGGCCTCAAGGCCGTGGGAATCACGCTGGCCGACCAGGAGAACCTCACCCCTGACCAGCCGTCGTACCGCTCGTCGGCGCAGCGGCTGTTGGCCGCGAAGCCGCAGGCGATCATCACCGAGTCCGACGGGCCGACGGCCGCCACGTTCTTCGGTGAGCTGGTGCAGCTCGGGTCCGTCGTGCCGATCATCGGGACCAGCGGTACCCCGTCCACGTCCTACTTCTCTCCGCTGCGCGGCGCGATCGGCAACGCGAACTTCGACAAGTACTTCCGCGCGGTGGTCGTCGGCAATCCGGTGGCGAACCCGGCGGTCACCGCGTTCAACAAGGCGGTGCTCGCGGCGCAGGGCAAGCTGGCCAAGCCGGTCACGCAGTGGGAGAACAACTCATTCTCCGAGTCGGGATACGATGCCGTGATCACGCTCGCGCTGGCGATGGACGCGGCCAAGTCCACCGACGGGTCCGTCTACAACGGTTACATCATGCAGGTCACGGCCCCAGGGCCGGGCAAGCAGGTCGTGTACACCTACCCGGCGGGCGTGGCGGCCCTGGCTGCCGGGCACCACATCCAGTACCTGGGCGCCTCAGGGCCGATGCTGTTCAACTCCTACCACAACTCATTCGGCGCGCAGGCGATCGAGGAGTTCCCCGCGAACGCGCCGGCCGTGGTGGTCGGGACGATCAGCCAGGCCGCGGTGCAGGCCCTCAATGGCTGAGCCGGTCAAGCGGTGCTTACCGTCCAGGCACTCGGGTTCGGCGTCGTCAGCGCGGCGCTGATCGCGATCGGCGCGATGGGGTTCACCCTGCAGTTCGGTCTCACCAACGTGCTCAACATCTCCTACGGCGGGGCGATGACCGCGGGCGCGTTCGCCGCGTTCATCGCGGCGGAGTGGCACCTGCCGCCGGCGGTCGGGGTGGTGTTCGCGCTGCTGGCCGGCGCGCTGCTCACCTGGCTGCTCGGCCGGACGCTGTTCGCGTTCTACGCGCGGCGCGGCGCCGGGGTGTTCGAGATGGTGATGGTGACGCTGGCGGTGAGCCTGATCATTCAGTTCGGCATCGACGCGGCGTCCCATGAGCAGATCTACCGGTTCTCGTTCCCGCAGGGCGCGTCGCTGCGGTGGGGCTGGTTCGCGTTCACGGTGACCCAGTTGGTGCTGGTGGCCGTCGCGGTAGCGGTATACACCGGGCTCGAGCTGCTGCTGCGCCGGACCAAGCTAGGCAAGGCGCTGCGGGCGATGGCGGACCAGCCGAGGCTGGCCAGGACGTGCGGCATCCCGACCGGGAAGATCGTCAACGTGGTGTGGCTGCTCAGCGGGGCGCTGGCCGGCCTGGCCGGACTCGCGTACGTGATCAACTCGCTGACGATTGACGCGTCGGTGGGTACCACGTTCCTGCCGCTGGTCCTCGCGGCGGCCATCCTCGGCAAGGCGGGCTCCACCCGAGGCGCCGTGCTCGCGGCGCTGCTGCTCGGCCTGGTCACCGAAGAGGTGAGCGCCTGGGGCGGCGCGCCGTACGCCTCGGTCGCGGGATTCGGCATCCTCGCGATCGTGCTGGCGACCCGGCCGGCCGCGCTGGCCGGGCAGGCTGCCGGGAAGACGGAGATCACGGTCTAGATGTCCTTCTACCTATCCACGCTCCTCGTCTACTTCTTCATCGACGCGCTGCTGGCGTGGGCGCTGAACCTCCAGTATGGCTGGGCCGGGATCCCGAACTTCGCGCTGATCATGTTCCAGGCGGTCGGCGCGTACGCGGCGGCGGTGGTGTCGCTGGGGCCGGATTCCGGGATCAACTCGTTCCAGCGGTACGTCTTCGGCGCGTCCTGGCCGTTCCCGCTGCCGCTGGTGGCGGCGGTCGTAGCCGGCGGCGCGCTCGCGCTTGTCATCGGGTCGTTCTCGCTGCGCCGGATCCGGCGGGACTATCAGGCGGCCGTCCTGCTGATCGTGTCGCTGATCGCGATCGGCCTGGTGTCCAACGTGGTCGGCCTGGTGAACGGCTCGAACGGGCTGACCGGGATCCCCAAGCCGCTGTCCGGCGTGCTCGCCAGCCTCAGCTATGACAACTACCAGTGGGTGTACGCCGCATGGACCGGGGTGATCGCCGCCGCCGTCTACCTGCTGGTCGCGCGGCTCGGCCGGTCCGGCTGGGGGCGCGCGCTGCGCGCGGTGCGGGACCACGAGGACGCGGCGGCGACGATCAGCCTGAACCCGGCGGGGCTGCGCATGCAGGCGTTCGTGCTCGGCGGCATGATCGCCGGGCTGAGCGGCGGCCTGCTGGTGGAGTTCCTCGCCGCGTGGTCCCCCGCCGCGTGGGGGTACGCGGAGACATTCGCCGTCTTCACCTCCATCATCCTGGGCGGCGTCGGGAACAACTGGGGGGTAGTGCTCGGCACGCTCCTGGTGCAGGTGATCTTCCTGCAGGTGCCGACGTTCCTGCCGCAGGTCGGCTACACCGGGCTCATCGACGCGCTGCAGTGGGTGCTGATCGGGATCCTCTGGCTGGCGTGCCTCGCGATCCGGCCGCGCGGCATCCTCCCAGAAAGGCGCTACCGCGCCGTCCAGGTGCCTGCTGCGTCGCTCTCCGCCGCCGCCACTGCCGCCGCCACAGGATCACCTGCCATCCCCGTCGTCGCGACGCCGGTGCTCGAGGTGCGGGATGTCTCGGTCCGGTTCGGCGGGGTCGAGGCGGTGCGCGATGTCACGCTCCAGGTGTCCGCAGGCGAGGTCGTCGGGCTGATCGGGCCGAACGGCGCGGGCAAGTCCTCGCTGCTCGGCGCGCTCGGCGGCCAGTTCACGGTGGCGTCAGGGCGGGTGCTCCTGTCCGGGCATGACGTGACGTCGCTGCCGCCGTACCGCCGGGCGCGGCTGGGCCTCGTCCGGACATTTCAGCACACCAGCACGTTTGACGGGCTCACCGTTTTCGAGAACCTGCTGGTCTCGGGGATGTCGGCGCGCGGGTCCAGGCTGCGGGATTCACTGGCCGGCCAGCGGGCGCGGCAGGCAGAAGCCGCCGAGTCCGTCTGGGAACGGCTGCGCGAGTTCGAGCTGACGGCGATGGCTGACAAATACGGATCCGAGCTGAGCGGCGGGCAGCGGCGGTTGGTCGAGATCATGCGCTGCCTGATGCAGTCGCCGCAGGTACTGCTGCTTGACGAGCCAATGGTCGGGGTGGCGCCGCACCTCGTCGAGCGGATCAGCGACGACTGCGCGCGGATCAGCGAATCAGGCGTGGCCGTCGTCATCGTCGAGCATGCCCTTGAGGTGATCCAGGCGGTCTGCGGCCGGGTGGTGGTAATGGCCTCAGGCCAGGTCGTCACCCAGGCCAGCTACGCCGAGGCGATGTCAAGCGGCGCTGTCCAGGAGGCGTATTTCTTGTGAGACCGTCTCCGCTGCTCAGCGCGCGCGAAGTCACGGCCGGCTATGGCGCGGTTCCGGTGATCCGCGGCGTGTCGGTGGACGTGGCACCGGGTGAGGTTGCCCTGGTGATCGGCCCGAACGGTGCCGGGAAGTCCACCCTGATCAAGGCACTGAACGGCGAGCTGCCGCTGATGGCCGGGTCCGTCCTGCTCGACGGGGCGGACATCTCGGGGCTGACCGAGGACCTGCGAGCGGCGCGCGGGCTCGGTTACGTGCCGCAGTCCAGGGACGTATTCGGCACCCTGACGGTGACGGAAAACCTGGAGATGGGCGGGTACCGGCTGCCGCAGCAGGTGGTCGCCGATCGGACGGCGGAGATCTTCGACCGCTTCCCCTCGCTCGCCAGCCTGCGCAAGCGGCTCGCCCAGACGCTCAGCGGCGGGGAGCGCAAGCTGCTGGCGATCGCACGTGCCCTGGTGGCGCAGCCCACCGCCCTGATGCTTGACGAGCCGACCGCGAACCTGGCGCCCGCGGTGGCGCGGCGCGTGCTCGTCGAAGTCGTGACCGGGCTGGCAGAAAGCGGCGCCGCCGTGCTGCTCATCGAGCAGCGGATCGCGCTCGCGCTCGACGTGGCCAGCTGGGTGTACGTGCTGGTGGACGGCACGCCCAGGTTCGCGGGCTCGGCAGCGGAGTTCCGCGCCCTGCCCGATGTGGGCGCGGTGTTCTTCGCGCATCCGGCCAAGTCAGTGTAGATCTACGATGTTGACATCGAGTCCATCAGGACATTTACTGTAGTTCTACAGTGTAGGCGACTAGGTGAGGACTTCTGGCCTTCATCAAGGCCCGACCGCGAACATGACGGGCGGCACCGCCGCCCGTGAGAGGAATCACCGACATGACTGTTCAACCGAACATCGTCCTGGTACACGGCGCGTGGGCCGACGGCTCGTGCTGGAGCGGCGTCATCGAGCGCCTCCAGGCCACCGGCTATACCGTCACCGCACCGCAGTTCCCCGAGACGTCACTGGCAGCGGACGTCGCACGGCTCCGGCAGGTGCTAGCACGCCAGGACGGCCCGGTCATCGTCGCGGGGCACTCCTACGGCGGCCAGATCATGACAGCCCTCGGCACGGACGCGCGGAACGTCGCCGGCCTGGTCTACATCGCGGCCTTCGGGCTCGACGAAGGCGAGTCGATCGGCGGGCTGCTGGCCCAGGGTCCCCCGACGCCGGCCCTCTCGCACCTGGACATCGACTCCCACGGCTTGGCCTGGCTGCCTGAAGACGACTTCGTCAAGCACTTCGCGGCCGACGTCGACCCGGCCACGGCACGGGTCATGCACGCCGTCCAGCAGCCCCTCGCGGCGAGCACCCTCCAGGACGTGATGGGCGTCCCGGCCTGGAAATCACACCCGTGCTGGTACCTCGTCGCCGGCGACGACCAGGCGATCCCGCCCGCGGCCGAGCGCCAGTTCGCCAAGCGCATGAACGCTACCACCACCGAGGTCCCGTCGGGCCACCTGGCGATGGTCTCCCACCCGGACGAGGTCGCGCAGCTCATCCAAGCCGCCGCCAAGGGAGTCCAGGCCGAAATTAAGTGGTCCGGGCGTTAACCTACTTGCCACCCGCGATACGTGCCGTACCGCGGATGACGTCGCCGGACAATTCCGTGAGCGGGTGGTTGTGGTCGCGCGCGTAGCGGCGCAGCAGCACGAATGCCTCGTCGGGGGTTACCCGGAGCCGCTCGGCGAGGACCCCCTTGGCCTGTTCGATGATGACGCGGCTGTTCAGCGCGACTTGCAGTTGCCCGGCCACGACCTCCTGCTGGCGCACCGCCCGTTCCTGAAGGATGCCGATGGTTGCCACGTCCACGAGTGCCGTGGCCGCCACCACGACCGCCGGGGTTAGCCCGTTCGGCGCGGTCCTGAAGAGGTTCAGCGTCCCGATGACCTGGTCGCGCAGCCGCATC
>JAWWPV010000215.1:0-3804 GCA_033854775.1 Trebonia sp. | reverse complement strand
CAGCCGGGTCGGCGCCGGCGTGCGGCGGCGTTTCGGTGGCGGCTGCCTGGAGTGTCGGTGCCCTCGTAGCGGAGATGCACGCGGCGAGTCGCACCGATGCCCTCCGGGGCGGCCGACGGGGCGCCCTGGGCCGATAGCTCGGCTCTGGCCGACTCTTCCATGCGGCGGCACGCCTCGCCTCGCAGGCTGGCCGCCAGGGCCGCGGTGAGCGGCGCCTCGACGGCGGCCTCGCGCATGGCGATCACGTCGGCCAGCCCGATGCCGTAGGCGGAGAGTGCGCCCGCGAGCGGGTGGATGAGCACGCTCGTCATGCCGAGCGCGTCGGCGACGGCGCAGGGTCGGCTAGACGGTCAGGTCGGCGTAGGCGCCTCTTACGTCGGCGGCCGTGAGGGTGGTGAGGTCGGCGGCCGTGGCCGATTCGTCCAGGCGGACGACGCGGACGTCGCGGCAGGCGCACGCGCGCTCGAACAGGGAGCGGGCGAACCTGCCGTTGCCGAGCTCGTCGATCGCGCCGGCGCGCTCGGCCTGGGCGAAGATCTGATCGAGGACGCGGATGGCCTCCGGCTCGAAGGCGTCACCTGCCTGCTCGGCGCAGATGACGGCGATCCGCGACAGGTCCCTGGCGGTGTAGCTCGGGAAGGTGACGCGGGTGCTGAACCGCGACGCGAGGCCGGGGTTCGACCGCAGGAACCGGTCCATGTCGACCGGGTAGCCCGCGAGCACGATCACGAGGCGGTCGCGGTCGTCTTCCGCGCGCTTGAGCAGCGTCTGCACCGCCTCGGCGCCGTAGGCGTCGCCGCCCGAGTAGCCCTCGTTGTGCAGCGAGTACGCCTCGTCGACGAACAGCACGCCGCCGAGCGCGGAGTCGACAAGGCGGTTGGTCTTGATCGCGGTCGAGCCGAGGTGCTCGCCGACCAGGTCACCGCGGTGCGCTTCAACGACCTCCGGCCGCACCAGCAGGCCGAGCGCGGCGAAGATACGGCCGAGAATCCGCGCCACCGTCGTCTTGCCCGTGCCTGGCGGCCCGGTGAACACGAAGTGCCTGGCGGGCGGCTGGCTGGTCAGCCCCTGCCGGTCCCGCAGCTTCGCGACCCGCAGCTGGGCGGCGATGGCGCGTACCTGCTGCTTGACCGGCTCAAGGCCGACAAGCTCGTCGAGCTCGGCGATCGCGGATTCCAGGGTCGGGGTGTCCTCGTAGCCCCGCAGCCGCGAGGTCAGCTCGGAGAACGCCCGGTCCAGGTCGGCGCCGCCGATCGTGATCAGGTCCTCGGCCTGCGGGTCGCCGCCGGCGCCCATCACCCGGACGTCCCGCGCCTGGCCGGCCTTCTCGAGCAGCGTCCTGACGAACCGGCCGTTGCCGAGCTCGTCGGTGGTCCTGCGGCGGCCCACCTCGTCGAGCATGCGCCACAGGGCCGGGCGCGCGTCCGGGGCGAGGCCCTCCTGCTTGGCCCGCAGCTGCGTCTCGGCCAGGGCGTACAGTTCCTCGGTCGAGTACGTGGGGAACCTGATGCGGGTCGCGAACCGCGAGGCCATGCCCGGGTTCGTCGCGAGGAACGCTTCGGTCTGCTTCTCGTAGCCGGCCAGGATGATGATCAGGTTCTCCCGGTCGTCCTCGGCCCGCTTGAGCAGCGACTGCACCGCCTCGGCGCCGAACCGGTCGCTCTGCCCGTCGCCCTCGTTCACCAGGCTGTAGGCCTCGTCGATGAACAGCACCTTGCCGAGCGCCGAGTCGATCAGGTCGTTGGTCTTGATCGCGGTCGCGCCCAGGTACTCGCCCACGAGGTCGGAGCGCTGCGCCTCCACCACGTCGGGGCTGTCGAGCAGCCCGAACGAGTAGAAGATCTTGCCGATCACCCGGGCTACCGTCGTCTTGCCGGTGCCAGGCGGGCCGAGGAAGACGAAGTGCCGCATCGGCTTGTCGGTGCCGAAGCCGGCCACCGCCCGGCGGCGGGCCGCCTCGATCGACACGGCGATCGAGTGGACCTGCTCCTTGACCGGCGCGAGGCCGATCATCGCGTCGAGCTCGGCGAGTGCCTGCTCCGGGGTGATCTCCGGCTTGGCCGGCGTGGCGGCGGCCGGCTGGGGCTCGCGGGTCGCGTGGTCCGCGTAGACCTGGGCGACGCCCTGGGCACGGGTGCTGTACTGCGCCGGCGAGTGCCCGCCCTGCCCGTTGCGCGGCGTGGGACCGGTGCGCCTGCCCGGCGCGTTACCCGCCGGGCCTTCCGGGGCCGCCGGAGGTGCCTGCGGGCCAGCGAATCCCGGTCCAGTCACGCCCGGGCCGGCGTGCGCGGCGAAGGGGCCGTCCGGCCCGAACATGCGGGCCTCCTGCGATCCCTTGGCCGCCCGCCAGCCGATCAGCGCCGCGGCGATCACCCAGATGGCGATGACCGCGAACATCGTGTTCTGCGGCGAGGCCTGCACGATGATGAAGACAACCGGCGACGACCACACCAGCGACCAGGCCAGGGTGCGGCAGGGGATGAACCACCGGGACAGCGGCCGGACGTTGGCGAAAGCCGCGACGAGGAACGGGGTCGCGAGCATGGCTAGCAGCCACGCCGCCGGCACCGTGGCTACCGGGTGGGCGGTCGGCGCCGTGGGGGACGCGTGCGTGTTCAGCCGGTTGGCACTGATGAGGAGGTAGACCCAGGCCCAGAACGCGGCCACGTACAGCGAGGACATGACGGTGCGGACGCCACGGATGACGCAGATGGGCGCGAGCAGCCAGGGCAGGAGGGCCACGGAGAGCGCCGCCAGCACCGGCTGCATCAGCAGTGGGGCGCGCCGGATCGCCGCGTGGACGCCGTCGACCACCGGCACGGGTTGGTCACCCGCTGCGCGGCCCCTAACGGGTGGCAACATCGTGCTCCCTTGGACATTGGTAAATCCTTGTATAGCGCATTGGGCGGTGCGTGCGACAGCACGCGCGCGGACACGCCGCAGCAAGACTGTCCTCTCCGGCGTTCATCTGCGGCGAAATAGTGCAGGTGAGGTAGGAGAGGAAGCCGCATACGTTCGGGATAGCTATTTTGATTTTTCTCTTTTAGACGGGACAGATGAGGTCGATTTCATCGCGGAGTGGAATGCCGAAATCGCCGGTACGGGGAATGTCCGGCTTGCGCTCGCGGGAACGGTCCACCGCGCCCGGGCGGACGCAGGCGAGGCGGAAGCCGCGGCGCTGGTAGAAGCGGAGCGCCCCGATGTTGTCGTTGGTGGTGGTGAGCGCGACCTGGTAGCAGCCGAGCCGCTTGGCTTCCGCGCGGACCGCCTCGATGAGCATGGTGCCGATGCCCTGGTACAGGTCCAGGGCGTTGATCGTGGCGATCTCGAGGATGCCCTGCCGCACCTCGAACGTGACGAGGCCGGTGATGCGGCCACTGCGCTCGGCGATGAAGCCGGGCAGGGCCGCCGGATAGAAGACCCCATCGTGCACGGCAACCTCAGCAGCACCCCACAACTGGGTCGTCAGCCACTCGACCGTGGGCCGGTCTTTCTCTTCCACTGGGCGAACCGCCACGTCCCGCGGGTACACATCGACCATTATCCAGCGTTTCTCCACTGAATTCTTACGCGCGCTTCCTGGAGAACAGGTGCAGTCTCCCGGCCGCGGCCCGCACGTCCCCCTGGTCCAGGCCGTACGCCACCACGCCGAAGACGATGACCGCCAGCATTGCCGAGACTACGCCGACGCCTGCCTCGAAGACGGTCCCGCCTTTGGGCATGACCAGCGTGACCGCGAGACCCGCGGCGGCGCCGGCGGCGGCCGCCGCGATGCCGGCGAGGGTGGCGTGGCCGAGCCCGGCG
>JAWWPV010000214.1:0-4182 GCA_033854775.1 Trebonia sp. | reverse complement strand
AGTGGACCGGCGGTGACCCGGCGTCAACCGCGTCGAGCCTGATCGGCGGCGACACCACCGCGACGACATCCTCGCTGCTGGCGGCCCAGTCCTCGTGGTGGAACAGCTACTGGGCCAACGCCGGGCTGATCGAGGCCAACTCCTCCGATGGCACGGCGCAGTACATGGAGAACCTGCGCACCATCTACTTGTATGACGAGGCCGCCTCGATGCACAGCGGGGACTACCCGGGCAGCCAGGCCGGGGTCGCGGACATGTTCGCCTATGACCAGGATCAGCAGGACTGGTACCCGGCCGGGTACTGGCTGTGGAACCTGCGCGGCCAGATCGCCGCGAACATGTCGTCGGGCAACTTCAACAACAACCTGCCGATCTTCAGCATGTACCTGGGCGACCTGACCAACATCGAGTCGTGGACCAGCGCGCAGATGGGCGGCAAGGCGGGGGCGTGCGTGCCGGAGACGATGCGGTTCAACGGCAACGGCTACTACAACGGCGGGAACAACACCCAGAACGCCTCGTGCGCGCAGGCATCCAGCCCGAGTTACAACGCCCTCAATGTCGCCAGCGGTCCCGAGCTCGCGCTGTGGATCTGGCAGCAGTACCTGGACACCGGCAGCCTTTCGTTCTTGCAGCAGTACTACCCGGTGATGCAGCAGGCCGCCACGTTCCTGCTGGCGGATCAGAGCGCCGGCTCCGACGGTTTCCTGCACGCGGTCGCGAACGCGCACGAGAGCCAGTGGGCGGTGCAGGACCCGACCGACGACATAGCCGCGGACCAGGCGCTGTTCCCCGCGGTGATCAGCGCGGCGACGCTGCTGAACACCGACTCCGCGCTGGTGTCGCAGTTGCGCACTGCCGAGAACCAGATCGAGCCTTACGCACGGGTTAGCCAGTCGAACCTGTCTTCACTGCTCAACTCGCAGCCAACGTCGGCGTCCGCGGCCGCTAGTGCCGACGCCGGCGGCAGCGACGTGATCGGGGACTCCTACCAGCCGTCGGCGACCATCCGCAACAGCGAGAACATCGGCCTGGAGCCGGTGTGGCCGTACGGCGTGATCGGTGACAGCACGACGGTGAACGGGGACAACCTGACGGCGCTGGCCGACCGGACCTACAACTCCAAGCCGAATACGGACTCCAACGACTGGAGTTACGACGCGGTGGACGCCGCCCGCCTGGACATGGGCTCCCAGGTCTCCGCCGACCTTGTCAGCAACACCGAGAAGTACCAGACCTACATCTCCGGCCTGGCCGCGTTCAACCCGGGTTCGAGCGACGAGCCGTATATCGAGCAGGCCTCCAACGTCGCGACCACGCTCGATGAGGCGCTGGCCACCGACTACGACGGGACGCTGCGGTTTGCCCCGGCGTGGCCGTCGGGCTGGAACGGCTCGGGCACGGTGTATATCCAGGGCGGGTCCAAGGTGGACGTGCAGGTGGAGGGCGGCACCATCGCCACGGCCGCGATCCAGGCCGGCACCACCGAGACGATGACGGTGCGCAACCCGTGGCCCGGCCAGCAAGCCGAGGTGGTCAATGGTTCCAGCGGCGCCGTCGTGGTGGGTGCCACCACCGCGTCGACGTTCAGCGTCCCGGTGACGGCCGGCTCCTCCTACCTGGTCGAACAGCCGTCGTCACTGACCACGTCGCTGCCGTTCGCGCAGGTCACCGGATCCCAGGCGACCACGGCCAAGCACCTGGGCAGCGCGGCGATCGGCCTGAACGGCAACGCACCCCCGCCGGCTGAGGGGCCGTATGGCGGGACTCCTGCGGCGGTTCCCGGCACGGTGCAGGCGGCGAACTATGACACCGGGGGACAGGGGACGGCGTACAACGTCACCTCGGTCAACGGCAACGGCACCGCCTACCGCTCCGACGGTGTGGACCTGGAGTCCTGCACCGACACCGGGTCGGCCGGGTGCGGGTATGACCTGGGCTGGACCGGGACCGGGCAGTGGTTCAGGTACACCGTCAACGCCGCGACCGCTGGAACCTACACGGTCAGCCTGCGGCTGGCCTCGCCGAGCGGGGTGACCGACGGCCTGCACATCGCCAGTTCCTCCGGCGCGAGCCTGTCGGGGAACATCAACGTCCCGAACACCGGCGGCTGGCAGACCTGGACCACCGCCACCGCGACGGTCACGCTGCCGGCCGGGCAGCAGACCCTGACCGTCGCTGAGGACAACGGCGGCTGGAACATCCGCTACCTGACCTTCACCAGACCCGAGGCTCCCTACGGCGGTACCCCGGCCGCGGTACCCGGGACGGTGCAGGCGGCGAACTATGACACCGGCGGGCAGGGGACGGCGTACAACGTCACCTCGGTCAACGGCAACGGCACCGCCTACCGCTCCGACGGCGTGGACCTGGAGACCTGCACCGACACCGGCTGCGGGTACGACACCGGCTGGACCGGTACCGGTCAGTGGTTCAAGTACACCGTCAACGTGGCCACGGCCCGCAGCTACACGGTGACCTTGCGGCTGGCCTCGCCCAGCGGCGTGACCGACGGCCTGCACATCGCCAGTTCCTCCGGGGCCAACTTGTCCGGGAACATCAACGTCCCGGCCACCGGCGGCTGGCAGACCTGGACCACGGTCACGGCGACGGTCACCTTGCCGGCCGGCCAGCAGACCCTGACCATCGGCCAGGACAACGGCGGCTGGAACCTCCACCAGCTCACCTTCGCCTAGTCATCGCCCCGCCGGCCCGAGCGTGCTTGCGCAGAGTCACCACGGATCGTTCGGGCTGAAGATCTTGAATTCTTTTCTCCCGAACGAAGGGTGGTGACTGTGGTCAGGCTCGCGAAGGGGCTGGGGGCGCCGGGCCATCGGGGTGGGTCGAAGGCGCTCGCGTGCGGCACCCGCAGCCCTCAGCGTCCCTCGAAAATCACCGGCTTCGGCTCTTCGCCGCGGGCGAGCGCCTCAGCGCGCGCGGCACGTCCCCGCGCGGCGTCCGCTGTCGCGTGAAGAGGCAGCGCGACGTCGAGCATCACCGCGTCGGCCCCCGCGACGCCGCCTGATGACCACGCCTTGAGGATCTGCCGCACCGCGGCGTATGAGCGGGTCGGGCCGTCCGCAAGCTTCCGTACGAGGTCCAGAGCTATGTTCTCGACCTCCTCATCGGGCGCGACGAAGCTCGCCACACCGAGCTCACCTGCCGTCTCGCCAGTCATCGGAATCGTCAGCATCGCGTAGAGCGCCGCACGCGTGCGGCCGATCCGCTCCGCCATGCGCTGCACACCGCCCGCGATGGGCATGGACCCCACGGACACCTCAATCTGACGGAAAATCGCGTCCCTTGCCGCCACGATGAAATCGCACGACAGCGCCAGCTCGACGCCTCCGCCGAGCACGCTGCCGCGAACGGCCGCGACGGTCGGCACCGGCAGCGCCTCGAGCGCGCGAAAGCTCTGGTTGTACTCCGTGGCGAGGAGGCGGAACTCTGCCGTGGTCAGGCTGCCAAGCACTGCCGTGTCGCCGCCACCGCAGAAGTTCGGACCTTCGGCGCGGAGGAGAACCGCGCGGATGTCGTCAGACGTTGCACGGAGGACCGCCTCTCGCAACTGCTCGTAGAACTCCACGTTGAGCAAGTTATGCGGGGGGTTGCAGAGGACGATGTGCCCCGCCGCGCCGGACCTCTCGTACCTGACCGACTGCATCGCGCTCTCCCTTCTCCTGCACGGGCGGCGGACCCAGTCGCCGCCGCCCCGATTGCGAGGTGTCGCCTGGGCTAAAGGCCGCTTGCCTGGGCGTACGACTCGTCGAACGCCTTCTTTGCCTGGGCGAGAAAGTTACGCGGTGGCATCGCCCAGTAGGAGCCTGGGAGCGCCGTGCCATAGATTCCGTCGTCGGAGAAGATCACCAGTTCCCACCAGCCCGTATAACCGGCCCGCAGCAGCGTGGCCATGATCTCCGGTGCCACGCCTCGTCCCCGGCCCGGGAGTTCCCGGTCGAACCGGGAGCGTTCAGGATCGCGGATGTCGCAGACCTGCACGCTGTTGATCCTCATCCCGTAGCGGAGCAGATCCTCGTGCAGGTTCGGCTCGGGCCAGCTGTGGTAGATGCTGAACATGATCCCCAGGTTGTCGCGGCCGATCTCGTCAAGCAGCGCCACGAGACGGGGTAGTGAGCTGACCACGGATCCGCGGCGGGCGCCAAGCAGTTCCACGCCAATGGT
>JAWWPV010000213.1:0-3948 GCA_033854775.1 Trebonia sp. | reverse complement strand
CTTCTGCACCAGGCCGCCGTACAGCACGGCCAGGGCCGGGATGGACATAAGCCCGACCAGCGTCGCCGCTGTCATCTGCCAGGCGTTATCTCCGGATCCCAGCCAGGTAGGGTATGGAATCACTGTGCTACTCCTCTAGGGGCTGCCTGATATGAAGGGCCTCTCGGGTTCCAGGGTCCCCCCCGGTCTGCAGTCCCGCCCCGGCCGCTCCGCGTGCTTCTGCGCAACGATTAATGTTTCCCATGGGCGGGTTTCGGCGGCATTTCCCGTTTGTTACGCCAGCGGTAACGTGGCAGGTCGCCAACCCGGGAATATTTCGGGAATGTGTCATGATTTGCCGGGCTTTCACCCGCACCGTCGGCTACCGGCCGCCACCACTGCGGCGTCACATTGCTGTAACGTTGCCTGAACCCAACCTTGAGACGGCGGACGCGCCGACGTACGCTGACTTCCACGTCCCTGGTGGTAAGCGCTTACCGGACTCGCGTCCGGGCCGCGGGCGGCGTCAGGAAAGCGCTTACCCTGGCGGATGACCGAGATGCGGGTGGCCGAAGACGCAGGAGGCGAGCGCGATGTCCGTTGAGGCCGGGTCGGCCGCCCCCACGATCTATGACGTGGCACGGGCCGCCGGCGTCTCCATCGCCTCCGTGTCGCGCGTGCTCAACGGCCGCCGTAACCCGAGCCCCGAGATCAGGGACCGGGTACGACGGGCGGTCACCGAGCTCGGCTACGTCCCCGACAGCGCCGCCCGCGCGCTGTCGGTCCGGCTGAAGGAAGTCGTCGGGGTGGTCATGCGCCGGCCGCTGTCGGCGGGGGCGCCGATCCCGGCACCCGTGCTGCCCGCCGGGGCGGGCGGCGCGTGGGACACCGCCGGGCTGCTCGGCTATGACGCGTTCGCCGACGAGACCGATTCCCTTCAGTTCCACGACATGCTCAACCGGGGCGTCGAGCGGGCCGCGCAGCGCCGCGGCTTCGACCTGCTGCTGCGCTCGGTGGACATCTCCGACCACGAGGCGGGGCGCCGGGTCCTCACGGTCGCGCGCAAGAGCGACGGCCTGATCCTGCACGACGGGCTGCTTGACCCCGGCCAGATCAACGAGATCTCGCGCCATATTCCCATCGTCACGCTCGCGGGCATCCCCAGCCCCACCACGGCCAACGTGGGCAGCGACAACGTGACGGGCATGCGGGCCCTCGCGCGGCACCTGCTTTACGACCACGGGTACACCACGCTCGGCTACCTCAGCGGCTACAGCGACAGCCCCGACAGCCAGGCCCGGCTGCAGACCCTGGCCGCCGAGGCCGCGGCGGCGGGCGCGGTCCTGTACTCGGGCCCGCAGTGGCAGGGCAACTACTACGCCGCGGGCGCGGCGGTGGTGACCGAGCGGCTGATGGCATCCGACATGCCGCTCCCCCGGGTCATCGTGTGCGCGAACGACCTGACCGCGCTCGGGGTCATGTACGCGCTGCGCCGGTGCGGGGTGGACGTGCCCGGCCAGGTGGCCGTCACCGGGTTCGACGACGTCCCCATGGCCCGGCACGTGCAGCCGCTGCTCACGACCGTGCGGCAGCCGATCGGCGAGCTCGGCGAGACCGCGTTCGAGGTGCTGTACTCCATGATCAGCCGCGAGGCGCCCGCCGAGCGCGACATCGCGCTCCCCACCCGGCTCATGTGCAGGGAAAGCTGCGGCTGCCAGGCGGGCGGCGGGCGGCTCGCCGGCGTCACCGACCTCTCCTCGGTCCGCCAGCTCCGGTCCTGAACCGCGCGGCCGAGACCAAGACCGGTCATCGCAGCGGGTCGGGCGCTGCTCGTCTCCGACTACTCCTCGGCGCAGGTGCAGGCGATACCACGGCGCCGCTTCGCTGATCACACGCCGGTCAGGCTCGCCGAGAGGGTGCGGAGGCGGCGGCGGGCCCCGGGGTCGTAAGCCTGGTCGTTCGCGCGGGATTCTTCCAGGCCGTTGAAGTAGCGGCCGGTGCCCGTCTGCCCGGCGGGCGCCGTGATCAGGCGCAGGGTGGCCGCGACGCCCTGGGCGATCGTGCTAGCCGGCGGGGCGGGCGACACCTTGGTCGGCATGAACGTAGCCGGGTGGAGGGCGTTGACGGTGACGTCCGCCGCTTCCAGCTCCGCGGCCAGGTCGAACGTGTTCATGATCTGCGCGAGCTTGGACTGCCGGTAGGCGCGCATCCCGTCGTAGCCCTTGGCGAGCATGACGTCGTCGAAGTCGATGGCCTGCTGGCCGATCGAGGCGACGTTGACGATCCGCGCGGGCGCGGACCTGGTGAGCAGCGGCAGCAGGTGCCTGCTGAGCGCGTACCCGGCGAGGTAGTTCACCGCGAAGCGCAGCTCGAACCCGTCCGCGCTCTCCTGCCGTGCGCCGCCACCAGGCTCGTTGATGCCGATGCCGGCGTTGTTCACGAGCACGTCGAGGCGCGGCTCGGCCTTGACCACCTGCTCCGCGAGGGCACGGACGGCGGCGAGGCCGGCCAGGTCCGCCTGGTAGGACCGCACGCGGTCGCGGCTGCCTGCCGCCGCGGTGACCTCGGCGACGGTGGCCGCGATCCTGGCCTGGTCCCTGCCGTGGACGAGCACGATCGCGCCTTTCCGGCCGAGGTCGGCCGCTAGGGCGCGGCCCATTCCGTCGGTCGCGCCGGTGAGCAGGATGACCTTCCCGTCCAGAGCTGTCATGGACGTTACTGTTCCACGCCCGGCTCGGGCGTGTCACCGGCCCGCGCCCAAGACCGGGGCCCGCTGAATTAGCCGGCCCGACAGTCAGCGGCGCAGGCCGGCGAATGCGCGTTGGGGCGAGCGTCGCGGGTAGGTAGCCAGGTGGATGGTGCTAGTCGGGAGGGAGGCCAGCTATGGTCGAGGCAGCACGGACGACGGCGTCGACCGGCGCTACCTGGGCGATCGTCATCGTGGCGGTGAGCGTGCTCGCGTTCTGGCTGATTGCGGTCTACCTCGCCGACAGAAGCCAGGTGCGGGCGAGCGGGCGTGCCCGGGCGGCCACGTACACGGGCGCGTGGGCCGGGGGGAGCGTCGCGGGCGAGCAGGCCGCGGAGATCCCTGAGGAGGCGGTGCATGAACCCATCGTGACGCCGGGCCGGCACGTCAGGGACAAGCCAAACCCGCAAGGGGAGGCGCCAACGCGGGCCGATGTACCCGCCCAGCCCGGGGAGGCACCTGCCCAGCCCGCGGCAGAGACCGGGCGGCACGCGATGCCGACGCAGCGAACCGGCGACGCCGACCGCGCCGAGCGCAGCCGCGCGGGGCAAGGCACGCCGGACGAGGAGGACCCGGGCCGTTAGCCCGACCCGCGTCAGTGTGGTCAGGCGCCGGGTGACGGGAGGTTGACCAGGGCGGCTAGGGCGGCGCGGTGGGCACCGGGGGTGCCGTAGACGACGGACGCCGCCTTCGCCCGCTTCAGGTACAGGTGGGCGGGGTGCTCCCAGGTGAAGCCGATCCCGCCGTGCAGCTGAACGCATTCCTGTGCCGCGGTCACCGCGGCCTCGCAGCACGCCGACTTCGCGAGCGCGACCGCGACCGGGGCGTCCGGGTCGTCGCCGGCCAGGCAGGCGGCCGCGTACCTGGACGCCGCGCGGGCCAGGGTGATCGTGGTCCACAGGTCGGCGAGCCGGTGCTTGACCGCCTGGAAGGAGCCGATCTGCCTGGCGAACTGCCGGCGCTCCTGCACGTACGCGACGGTCAGGTCCAGGCAGTGCTGCGCGAGGCCGAGCTGCTCGGCCGCGAGGATGGCCGCGCCGGCGGCAAGCGCGGCGGACACCGCCGCCTCCGCCGCCGCGCCGACCGCGACCTGCCTGGCCTGGGCGCCGTCGAGCGTGATGTCGCAGAGCTGCCTGGTCATGTCGAGCGAGACGACCGGAGTGCGGTGCACACCGGGCGCGGCCGCCTGCACCAGGTAGAGCCCGGTCGGCACGCCCTCGGCC
>JAWWPV010000212.1:0-3015 GCA_033854775.1 Trebonia sp. | reverse complement strand
CGGTCCGTTTCGCGGCTTGGCTTTGCCTCGGGCGGGTTCTCGGGTGCCGTTTACCTGTGATCGCGGGTCATCCGGGCGGCGGCCCCCCAAAGCCGGCCGGTTCGCCCGTTATGCCCCGGTTTCCCGGCGCTGTGGCCCGGCTGTTTCCGGGATCGCGGGTCATCAGGGGCGGATATCGCCAATTTTGACCCGCAGTAACCTAGCAGGCGCACCGTGACCGGTGTTTTGTTCGGTTTTATGACGGTGAGACGGCAGCCTGCCAGGCATTTCCCCGCGATGACCCGCAGTCACGGCCCGGGCGGCCGACCGCCTGGAAGGCCCCCCCCCCGGGGTAGGGCAGGCACGCAGGCGGGCAGCGGAGCGCTGTCACATCCGGACGGACACGGCCACGAATGCCGCCTTACTTCCAGACGACCTGCCAGTTTCGACCCGCGGTCGCGAAATAGCCCTGTTATGGCGGTCGGTTTGTTCTGTTTTATGACGGCGAGACGGCGGTCTGCGGGGTGTTCCCCCGCGATGACCCGCGGTCACGGCCCCGGACGGTCGGCGGCCCGCAGGGGACCGGCCCGGCTACGGGCAGGCAGGCAGCGGCGCCCTTGTCAGATCCGCAACGGAGACGGCGGCGAATGCCGGCTTACGTCCCGACAGGTTCCAGAGCATGTCAAAGTGCCGGGTAAAAACATGTTCCGCGCTAATGGCGATAGTAGGGATGCCCCTGGGCGGAGGGCTGACGCTGGCCTCAGGGGCATCACGTTCCTCTTAGATGACGGCATTGGGTCGCCGGGTAACCGGCCCGGCCAGGGCCGCGGTTACGGGGACGCTGAGGCTCCGCGGCATTTCCGTTATCGTCGGCACATGGACGACGACGAGGAGCTGTTCGCGGTCTCCTATCAGGGCGTCACCCCGGGCGTGCCGGTGCTCACCAGGGACGGGACGCAGTTCGGCATCCTTGAGCACGTGCTCGAGGTCCCCGAGGAGGACGTCTTCGACGGGATCGTGGTGTGGACCGGCGGTGGCGGCTGGCTGGACCGGCGGATACAGCGCGACCTGAGCAGGGGCGCGACATCCGCCGCCAGGAGGCTGGAACTGCTCCAGGCGCAGCACCTGCGGTTCGTCGACGCGGACCACGTCACGGTGATCACCACCGGCTACATCCGCTGTGACCTGGACGCGGCACAGGCCTCCGCGCTGCCGCCGCCGGCGCGTGACGCCCCGCTCTACTACGCCAACGCGATCGAGCAGGCGGGGGGTTACCCGCCGTACGGGAACGGTCCGCTGTACGGGAACCACGCGATGTACGGAACCTTGTTCCGCCGCGCGCGCTGGAGCCGCGGGAGCTAGCCATTCCAGGACTCGCGCGTCCTGGAGAGGTGACCGGGCGTCCCGTGGCCTTGCCGGGGCGCCTTACGTGCCGCGGCGCAGCAGGGCGATAAAGATCGCGTCGGTGCCGTGGCGGTGCGGCCATAGCTGGGCGAAACGCGGGTCTGCCGAGCGGGTGCCGGGGACGGCGGAGAGCACCTCGGGGGCGTCGAGGATGTCCGCGCCTGGCGTGGACGCGGCCACGCCGGCGACCACGTCGCTGGTCTCCGCCGGGACCGGGGAGCAGGTCACGTAGGCGACCACGCCGCCGGGGCGGACGGCCGTCAGGGCCGAGCGGAGCAGGTCGCGCTGGAGCGCGGTGAGCTCCTTGAGGTCGTCCGCCGACTTGCGCCAGCGGGCCTCCGGGCGGCGGCGCAGCGCGCCGAGGCCCGTGCACGGGACGTCGACGAGTACCCGGTCGAAGGTGCCGTCGGGCCACGCCGGCTTCGCGCCATCGGCGACGATCACCTCATGGCGCGGCATGCCCGCACGGCTCACGCGGGCCAGTGCCTCCGCGACCAGGGCGGCGCGGTGCGGGTGAAGCTCGGCGGCGACCAAGGTCGCGCCGCTGGGTGCCGCCAGGCCGTAGAGCAGGCGGGACTTGCCGCCGGGGCCCGCGCACATGTCCAGCCAGCGCTCGGCCTCGCCGTTGCCCTGGCCGGCTCGCGGGCTGACCGGGGCCCGGGCGAGGGCTATCGCCGCCAGCTGGCTTCCCTCGTCCTGGACGGCGGCCGCACCCGACTCGATCAGGGGCGCCGGGTCGCCCCCCAGAAGGGTGAAGGCGTAAGGGGACCAGCGGCCCGGATCGGCGTCGGCCGGCATGACGTCTTCGCGGGGCGGCCCCGACGGGAACGCGGCCATCGTGACCCTGGGGCGGGCGTTACCCGCGGCCAGGGCCGCCTCGAGCTCGGTGGCGGCCACTCCCCCGGCTGGCTCCCCGTCGGCGGGCACGCCGGGGACGGAGGCCGGCCGGGCTGGGTTGCCGGCGGCATCGCCCAGGGCATCGCGGTAGGCGGCGACGATCCACCTGGGGTGGCTGTAGCGGGTGGCGAGGTAGCCGTCCGGGTCGGTCGTCGGGCTGGGGGCGACGATGTCCAGCCAGGCGGCCAGGTCCCTGGTGGCGACGCGGCGCAGTACCGCGTTGACGTAGCCGGAGACGCGTGGGCCGATCACCGACTTGGCCAGGTCGACCGAGGTGGCGACGGCGGCGTGCGCGCCCACTCGGGTGTTCAGCAGCTGGTGGGTGCCCAGGCGGAGGACGTCGAGGACCGGCGGGTCGAGCTTGTCCAGTGCGCGGTCGCTGCACGCGGTCAGGACCGCGTCGTAGGTGCCCTGGCCGCGCAGGGTGCCGTAGGCGAGTTCGGTCGCGAGGGCGGCGTCGCGGCCGGTGAGCTGGCGCTCGGCCAGGAGCTTCGGCAGCAGGAGGTTGGCGTACGCCGCCCGCTCGCGGACCGCCGCCAGGACGTCGTAAGCGGTGCGGCGCGGCAGGTTCGCCCGCCGGGCGGTGTCTCGCCTCGCCGCCGCCCCGTCGTTGGCCGCTCGTGACCCACCCGGCCGCGGGCCCTTCGTCCTAGACCTACCTCCCCTTTGCACCGTTCCCGCCTTTCCGTCCGAACACAGCAACCACTGATCTTTAACCCCAGCCACAGCGCTAGG
>JAWWPV010000211.1:0-3617 GCA_033854775.1 Trebonia sp. | reverse complement strand
CGCTCCGCGAGTTCATCGCCGTTTTCCTCAGCTACAAGGTAGTCAACCTCGGCATCTGCGCACTGATCGTCGTGCTGCCCCTGGCCTATATCGGCGTGGAGGGCATCCGAGGTCACTGGTGACAATTAGTGCGCCGCGGCGAGCAGGTCGAGGGACAGTTGCCAGAGCCTGGCGGCCTTCTGCTGGTCGAGCGCGTAGGCGGCGACCCCGCGCCGGATGCCGGGGACGAACGGCTCCGCCTCCTGGCAGTCCTCGAAGTACCTGCCGGTGACGCCCTCGACAAGGGGTGACGCCGCGAGCAGCACCGAAGTGGCCGCGCCCTGAGGAATGTCCTTCACCGAGACCCCGGTGCTGCCCGCGGCGTCGAACGACGGGGGCGGGACCGCGGTGGAGTCGACGTGGCTGATAAGCCCGGTGCTGGCGATGCGACCCGGATTGAGGGCGTTCACCGCGATCCTGTCCCCGGCCCACCGCTTGGCCGCCTCGACGGCGAAGAGCACGTTCGCGGTCTTGGACTGGCTGTAGGCGACCCACGCGTTGTACGGGTGCCGCTCGAAGCTGACGTCGTCGAACAGCACCTCGCCGTTGACGTGGCCGACCGAGCTGACCACTGCAACCCGGGCGCCGCCCGCCGCCGCGAGGGACGCGTGCAGCCCCGTCGTCAGGGCGAAGTGGCCGAGGTGATTGGTGGCGAACTGCAGCTCCCATCCCTCCGGCGTCCGCCGCTCGGGGGTGGCCATGATCCCGGCGTTGTTCACCAGGATGTGCAGCGGGCCTTCCCAGCCGGAGACGAACTCGCTGACGGAGGCGCGGTCGGCGAGGTCAAGCGGTGCGACGCGGACGTGCGGGTTACCCTCGGAACCCGCGATCGCGGATGCGGCCTTCTCTCCGGCCGCGATGTCGCGCACCGCCAGGGTGACCTCCGCCCCCGCGCCGGCCAGCACGCGGGCGGTCTCCTGGCCGATGCCGGAAGACGCGCCAGTGACGATGGCCCGCTTGCCCGTCAGGTCAACGCCGGCGATGACCTCCGCCGCGGTCGAGGTTGGCCCGAAAGGCGTCGTGATCCGCGTCCCGTCCAAGACATGTCCTCCGTCGCAGAAACTAACTGAGGTATCCGGAGCTCGCTCCGGATACCCCTCAAGGGATACCCATCAATCTAGCGACGCGCCGAGCGCCGCGCGTCTCCACCTCCTGCCTCCGCCGCCTAGCCGGGGTAACTACTACGCTCGTGGGCATGACTGACAGGACGGAATCCGCGGGCTGCCGGACGGCGCTGGTGACCGGCGGGACTAGCGGGCTTGGCCTCGCGATGGCCCGGGCGCTCGCCGGGGCCGGCCTCCGCGTGGCGGTGGCAGGCCGGTCGGGGGAGCGGGCCGAAGAGGTCGCGGGCCGGCTCCCCGGGGCGATCGGCGTTGAGCTGGATGTCCGCGACGAGAAGTCGGTGGCGAGCGCGGTCGCGGCGGCGTGGTCGCGCCTGGACGGCATCGACCTGCTGGTGAACAACGCGGGCATCGGGATGCGCACGGTGAACCCGCGGTTCATGACGGAGCCGCGCGGCTTCTGGGCGGTGCCGCCCGACGGTTTCCGCGACGTGATCGCCACGAACCTCACGGGCTACTTCCTCGTCGCCCGCGAGGTGGCGCCCCGCATGCTCGACGCGGGCGGCGGCCGGATCGTCAACATCTCGGTGAACCAGAGCACGATGACCAGGGCGGGCTTCGTTCCGTACGGCCCGTCGCGGGCGGGCACGGACGCGTTGTCGCGGGTCATGGCCGCCGACCTGCGGGACACGCCGGTCACCGTGAACCTGCTGCTGCCGGGCGGCGCAACCCGCACCGGCATGGTGCCAGATGAGCACGCGGCCGGGCTGCGGAACCTGCTTGAGCCGGAGGTCATGGGGCCGCCGATCGTCTGGCTCGCCTCCGCCGAGGCCGCCGGGGTCAACGATGAGCGGATCGTGGCCGCCGAGTTCGAGCAATGGCTGGGCGACAGGCGAAAGGCCTGATCGGCCGGGCAGCGGGGCGATGACAACGCGCCCGTAAAAGATTCGCCCCGACGCCTACACAAGACTACACTGTCATACATGGTAACCATGAGTCCCTCGTCCGTCCGGTTTGAGCCGCGCGTGCTTGAGCGGCTCTCCGCGTTCGTCGCCCTGCACCAGGAACTGACGCTCTCCAGCGCCACCAGTCGGCTGGTCGATGAGGCCCTCCGTGCCCGCGAGCACCCGCTGATCACCTTCAAAGACGGCCCCGCCGGGCGCAGGGCCCGTGTGGTCGGCGGTCCCGATGTCTGGGAGATCATCGGCGCCGTCCGATCGGTCAGGGAAGCCGAGCCTGACATTGCCGGCGATGAGGTCCTGGCGGTCGTCGCAGAGACCTCCGGCGTACCGACGCCGTTTGTCCGGGCGGCGCTCGCCTACTGGGGTGACTACCCCGAGGATGTTGACGCCTTCCTTGATCGGGCCCGCGCTGAGGCCGGGCAAGCGCAGGCAGCCTGGGAGCGGCAGCAGGAACTGCTTGGCCGATGACCGGGAGGCCCGCCGGCAAGCCCGACGCCCTGTTGCTCGACGAGATGTTCTCGCCGGCGATCGCCGCCGAGCTCACCTCGCGGGGCATCGACTGCCGGGCTGTCGTCGCGGACGCACTGTTGCGCGCTCAGTCGGACCTGGAGATCTTCGACACCGGGCTGCTGGAGGGCCGGGTCATCGTGACGAACAACGTCCCTGACTTCGAGAGCCTGCGGCGTGCGCGCGAGGCGTTTGGTGGGGAGGTTCCCGGCCTCATCTACACGTCCGACCTCACGTTCCCGGCAGCGAGGGCGTACATCTCCCGGCTCGTAACGGCTCTTGAGGCAGCTGCTCTCGACCATGAGGTGGCACATCGCGGCGGCGTCCTGTGGCTGCGGCCGCCTGCCTGAAGGCGTTTCATCAAGGCCGCGGCGCGCGGGAAGACGGCGCGCGGAAAGGCGGAGCACGCACCCGTTCGGAATGAAAATCTTGAATTTGACCCGGAACGGGTTCGGCTGACCCCGGTCGGCCCATTGCCCTGCGGGCCTTTCACGTGGCGAGGACGATTGTCGGCGTCACCCTCTAGGGTGTTAGCCACTGGGCACCCTGGGGTCCTTGTCCGTCTCTGCTGTGGGGGTTGAGCTGTGGTTGATTACGTCGCGTTGGGCGTCCCGCCAGCGGACCCCGCGGGCCAGGCAAGGCCGGCGGACGAGGTCGGGCTGGTGGCCGGGACCGAGGACTCGACGCCGCTCGAGTTCGCCGTCGCGCTCGACGAGGCCTCCTACCTCCAGCTTGACGACGTGGTGGTGACGCTGCGGCACGTCCCCGGGGTCGGTCCCGTCCTGACGAGCGGCATCGTCACGCAGGTGCGGGCCAGGCAGGAGGGCGCGAGCTTCGGCTCCGACGTCTTCCTCATCTCCGAGGGCGTGCTGCCCGCCAGGACGCAGGAGATCGCCGAGGTCAGCACCACGCGGGTGGAGCCGGAGATCTACGTGCCGCCGCGCCCTGGCGAGGTGGTCCGCCGCGCCACGGGCAAGGAACGGGCCCAGGCCCTCTACTTCGACCAGATGACCAACCGGGTCCCGGTGGGCCGCGGCAGGGACGGCGC
>JAWWPV010000210.1:0-2983 GCA_033854775.1 Trebonia sp. | reverse complement strand
GCGCGGTCCGCGAGGCCACCACCAGGTCGCAGGCGAGTACCAGTTCCATGCCGCCGCCGAGTGCCGGGCCCTCGACCGCGGCGATCAGCGGCTTGCGGCGCTGCCTGCGGATCAGCCCGTACTCGCCGCCGCGCTCGGTGAGGTAGTCCCCGCCCGCGGTCAGGTCGCTCCCGGCGCAGAACACGCTGCCGGTGCCGGTGAGCACCCCCGCCCACAGCTCGTCATCGTCCTCGAGCAGGTTGAACGCGGCGTCAAGCTCGTCCGCGAGCTGCCGGTTGACCGCGTTCCGCTTGCTCTCCCGGCACATCCGCACGACGAGCAGCCGCCCGGTCCGCTCCGCCCGGACGAGTCTCTCCCCTGTCTCGCTCACGGCCGTTTTCAGGCCAGCGCCGGGGCCTTGTCGCCCGCCGGGTTGCGGACCGGGATGCCGAGCAGGCGGCGGGCGTTGTCGCCCATGAAGTCGCGGGCCCGCTTCTCGTCCATGCCCTCGGCGTACTTATAGAAGCCCTTAGGCTCGGGCAGGCCCTCCGGGTGCGGGTAGTCGGAGCCGAACATGACCTTGTCCCAGCCGAGCCACTGCACGACCTCGGCGACCGAGCCCTCCCAGAACGGGCTGACCCAGCAGTTGCGCCGCAGCACCTCGACCGGGTGCTCGGCGAACGCCTGCGGCATCTTCTTGTAGATCCCGTCGAGGTCCTCGATCAGCCCGCGGATCCAGGCCGACCCGTTCTCGATGCTCGCGATCCGCAGTTTCGGGAACCGGGTGAGCGTCCCGTGGCAGATCAGCGCGGCGATCATGTCGGAGATCTCGCGGTGGCCGAGGACCACCCAGCGGAACGCGCTCATGTCCATGAAGTTGTTGGTCTTCGGCGGTTCCCAGCGGTTGACGTACTCATCGAGCGGCGGCTGGCTGGCGTGCAGGAAGACCGGGATACCTGCGTCCTGCACGTCCCGCCAGAACGGGTCGAACTCGGGCAGGGCCGGCGACCGCCAGCCGCGCAGGCCCTTCACCGGGGCCGGCTTGATCAGGATCGCCCTGGCCCCGTTGGAGAGCACGTACTCGAGTTCCCGCTGCGCCTCCTCGACCAGGGCGAGGGTGACGACCGGGGTCATGAACAGCCTGTTCTCGTAGGTGTAGCCCCAGGTCTCCAGCATCCAGCGGTTCAGCGCGTGGATCATCGCGACGACGAGCTCGGGCTCCTCGGCGGCCGAGTGCTCGACCAGGTTGGCCAGGGTCGGGTACACGAAGGCCTCGGCCACGCCTTGGGCGTCAAGCGACTCGATGCGGGGCCCGGGCTCGCGGAAGGCCGGAATGGACTCCATCGGAGCGCCGGTTAGCTCGCGGAGGGACTTTCCCTCGGTGTTCGTCCCCGCGTAGAACTTCTCGTGCGCGCCGGGCGCGGCGACCCGCTCGAAGGTCGGGTTCGGGATGAACTCGGTGATCTTGCCGAGGATCGCGATCCGCGTGCGCCTGCCCACCTGCACGAACTGGACGTCCCGCCGGTACTCCTCCGGCAGGTGGCGGGTGAGCGCCTCGGGCGTCTCGTACATGTGCTGGTCGGCATCGAAGATCGGCGCTGTCTCGATGGGCGCCGGCTGCGGCGTTGTCATGGCGCATCCTTCCCTACGGTCTCGGCACCCGCCGGGGCTGCCGCTCCTACCATCAGAATTTATACAATTTCATCAAAACTATCAACTTCAATGATGCCTGCCTGGACAGTTGTTTTGATCATCACGAGGACATGAATTAGGCATTAGAGCTGAAAGCGTCAAGTCAGGGTAGGATGTGCTCATGAGCGGTACGCAGTCCCCGGCAGCGGTGCGCGCCGCCGAACTCGGTCCGCGTGCCGCGCGCACCCGGGACAAGATCCTTGCGGCGTCGCGGGAGCTGTTCCTCAAGCACGGGTACGCCGGGACCCGGATCGGGCAGATCACCGCCGCGTGCTCCATTTCGCGGGCGGGCTTCTACACCTACTTCCGCGACAAGCACGAGATCTTCAACGCGCTCGGCGTGGCCGCCTACCGTGCCGTGCAGAACTCGATCGCGCAATGGGACGACCTGCCGAGGCCCGCCAGCCGCGAGGACCTGGCGAACTGGGTCACCGGCTATTTCGCGCTCATGGACGAGCACGGGCCGTTTATCTTCTCGGCCGCCCAGTCCGCCCCGACCGACGAGCAGACCAAGGCCGACGCGCACCGCATGCAGATGCGCTCGGCCTGGGCCCTGGGCACCCGGCTGCAGGGCCGCCAGCGCGTCCCGTCCGACACCTCGGACACGCTCGGGCTCGCGGCACTCGCGCTCCTCGACCGCTCCTGGTTCTTCAGCCGCTCCGCGGGCCTGCCGGTCAGCGACCGGGACATGGTCCGCACCGTCGCCGACTGCCTGGCCGCCATCCTCAACGCGGACTAGCCAGCAGGTCGATTGCGCAATCGACCAGCAAAGAGCGTGGTCGATTGCGCAATCGACCTGTTCAGCGGGTCGCGTCCCAGGACGCTTCCGCCAGGCCGAGGATTTCCGCCCGGTCCTCCGGGCGGAGGAAGCCCGCGGCGATCGCCGCGTCGAGCGACGCAGCAAACCGGTCCAGGTAGTCGGCGGGACCGCCCGGATACAGCCGCTCAAGCGTCTGCCGGTCGAAGGGGTCCGTCCGGCCGGCCAGCACCGCGAAGCCCTCCCCCGCCTGGCCCACTCCCGACAGGGTCACGGTCGGCACGTCGACCCACGGGGTCCGAATGCCGCCGCGAGCGATTCCGTGCTCGCCCGGGACCAGGTGCCGCTCCGCGTCCAGCTCAAGCCGGGGCGCCTGCGGCGGCACCGGTCCGCCGGCGGCCCACGCGACGAGGGCGTCGAGGGCCGCCTGCCCGATGTAATGCTGCTGCGGGCCGGAGTTTACCGGGAAGTCCGTGGTGGCGAACATGAGCGCGGTGGCGGGCTTCATCAGCCCAGCGAACGCCGCCGGCGCGAGGCGACCGTCGTCCCGCGCCG
>JAWWPV010000209.1:0-7612 GCA_033854775.1 Trebonia sp. | reverse complement strand
CGCAGAGCGCCGCCACTACTTCCGGTTGGGCGGAGTGTCAAGCGGTATGAATATGCCGAAATATCATCGTCATATGTACCCGGAGGCTGATGATCATACGCCTGCGGAGCGTGGCGACAAGGCCGGGTCCCGCTCGCGTTCGGAGCTCAGCCACTAGGTGTCGTACTGGGTTGGGGTGGTGGTATGGGCCCGGCCGGAGGGGAGGGTCCAGCGGGTGACACCTGGTTCGGGCTGCTCGACCTTCCAATCGGGGGCCTGCTTGGCGCGGTGATGGGTTCTGCATCTCGGGGCGAGGTTGCACTGGTCGCTGGGGCCCTCGGGCCAGGGGATCGTATGTTCTAGGTCGGCGTAGGTCGCCTGAGCCTGACAGCCGGGAGCGTCGCAGCTGGTGGTGCGGGCATGGATGAGGTGCTTGAGCTTGCGGCTGGGGACGTACTGGTCTTCGGCCTCGGCGTGGTCGCAGGTGCCTCTGGCAACTGGGGTGAAGGTGAGGTTTAGGCGACGGAGCAGTTCGGCTAGCTGGGCCGGCGGAGGCTGCGGTTCCAGGTCGTTGAGCAGCTGGGGGTGTTGGCCTCGGGCGCAGGCGTGAGCTAGGGCGGTCCCGTCGGGGGCGGTGAGGGTGCAGCACCAGCGAGTGCGGGGATGCTGTGCCGCCGCATCGACAATGGTGCGGGTCTCGTCGCTGTCCAGGAGGCCCCAGGCCCCAGCCTGGGCGGGAAAGGTGGACCAGCCAAGTAGGGTGCCGATCGGGACGATCAGGCTAATTTGGGCAGGCATCGGGCGTGGAGCGGGACGGCTGCGGCCAGGGTCGTCGACTCCGTCGGCGAGGGGGTCGTCGCAGCGGAAGCCCTCTGGGTCGTCGGCGTCGTCGGGACCCCAGCCGGGCCAGGCATCCGGGTCGGTGCAGCCGGGCGTAGACGGGTCGGCGGACTGGGGGGTTCCCGGGTCCTGGGGCTTGAGGCGGTCCAGGGGGTTGCGTCCCTGAGTGAGGTCGGCCATGGCCAGCACGCGGAGGGCGCCGAGGGACCCGGCCAGGCCGCCGTTGCGGAGCTTGACGGCGATGGCGTCCAGGTAGGCCTTGGAGGCCATCGCGTCGGCGGTGTCCATCTCCCTGCCCGACAGTGACGCGTTCCCCGACAGCTCGCGGCGGGCCTCGACTCGCTGTTCATTCCTCTTCGTGCGCTCCTTGCGGGCCTTCACCGCCTCGGGGGCGAATTTCTTCTCCAGGGCGGCCGCCTTGCGGGCCACCCGGTCCTCGCGCAGGTCCGGTGCCGCCGCGGCGAGGATCTCATCCGCCCGGGCGGCGTCAGCGGGAGTCAGGCTGCGGGTGTACATCGCGATCCAGCCGGCCCGGGCCTCGTCGATCTGGCCCGCCGCCATGCCGGCGAGGGTCATCGGGAGGCGGGTTGTCAGGTCGATCGCGTCGTCAATCCGGTGGCCGGCCTCGGCGGGGGTCATGACCAGTTCGGTCGCCAGTTCCTCGCCGGGGAACCCGCCCGGGCGGCAGCCGACAGGGATGCCGCGGCTGGCCGCGGCATCGAACGCGGCCTGGCGCCGGCGGCCGAACTCGGCGGTTGCCAGCACCTGCTTGTACTGCTCGCGGGCTATCTGGCGGCGCGTGGCCTGGAGTACACCGATCAGCTCGTTGTCCGACAAGCGCCCGAGATCGCAGATCGCCTCCTCGGTGAGCCCGATCAGGAACGGGCTGGGAGGCAGCACATCCGCTTCGTCGCCCTGGCCGAAGCGCGGCCACACGGGCTCCCCGGACTCCGGGTCCCATGGCTCCCTTGCCTCCGCTGCCCAGATCTCGGGTTGGGCGTCACGGCCAGCGTCGCCCTCGCGGTCCAGCCACGCCACGTACTCTGCCCACTCCGGGTCAGGGTCCGGGGCGCCCGGCGGCGGGCCGATGAAGGACTGTTGGGGATTGTCCACGCGTCAACCCTCCTCCCGCATGGTCATGACCGAAGAGCTTTATATGCGAACATCATATCGATCGAGTCTGACATTCCGCGGGTACCACGCCGCCGGTACATGACTGTTTTACAAGATCTTTTCGAACCAATTCCCGCGGCAGCTGCACGACGAGGAGGGCGACGGCAAAGGCGCCGAAGAGGGTGATCGCCGCGGGCCGGGGGTTCAGTCGCCCCGTGAGCCGATAAGCCAGCTACCGGCCTTACAGCTTCTTCGCGACGGCGCCGTTGGCGCCTACCTCCGCGGGGGACGGGATGATCGCGCCGCTTTCGCGGCGCCACTGGGAGACGACGACGACGCCGGGCGGGACCAGGGCCATGTCCCTGAAGAGCAGGTCCGCGAAGTCGTCGGCGGGGCGGTCCTGGCCCCGGATGTCGTTGCGGAGGTAAGCGCTGGTTATGCCGTCCCTCATGCTCTCGCCGCTGTACTCCCAGGTGCCGTGGGTGGCGACCAGGTAGCTGCCGTGCGGGAGGGCCGCCTTGAGGGTGGCGACGATGGCGGCCGGGTTCTCGTCGTCGGGGAAGAAGTGCAAGATCGCGGCGAGGATCAGCGCGATGGGCTGGCTGAAGTCGAACGTGGCGCGCAGGGTCTCGTGGTCGAGGATCGACTGCGGGTCGTGCAGGTCTGCGTGCAGGTAGGCGCACCTGCCTCCCGGCGTGCTCGACAGGAGGGCGCGGCCGTGGGCGAGGACGATCGGGTCGTTGTCAACGTAGACGACGCGCACGGTCGGGTCGATGGCCTGTGCCACCTCATGCACGTTGCCCGCCGTGGGGAGGCCGGAGCCGATGTCCAGGAACTGGGTGACGCCCGCTTCCGCGGTCAGGTAGGTGACGGCGCGGCGGATGAAGGCGCGGTTCTCCCTCGCGGCGATGCGCAGGCTCGGCCACGCCTTGAGCGTCTTTTCCGCTACCTCGCGGTCGGCGGCGAAGTTGTCCTTGCCGCCAAGGAGGTAGTCGTAGATCCGCGCGGGGTGCGGCTTGCTTGTGTCGATCTCAGGGGGAGCGTCGTTCTCGTCCGGTGAGAGCGAGCGAAGGGCGGCCATGTGCGTCTTTCGTCTCGGGGCATAGCGGTCGGCTAACGCATACCGCAAAAATGACCTTACACGCTCCGCCGGGACCGGGAGCGGCGGCGCGATAGCGGGAGGCAATATGACCGGATTTCCTGGGCGGGCACCGCCCGGCTCGGCTGGTTCTGCCGAGCGCGTTCGCCAAGTTCCGTCAATAAGCCTCAAAGATCGCCTGACGCGATCCTTTCTTTCATTGGGTACTTTATTTACCTGAGTAGGCCAATATTATGGAATGTCGGGCATATCGGGCAGGTGCTTCAAAGCGCTACTGAGGTGGCCGGCCAGCAGGCCAAGGCCGACAACACCACCGCGATGCTGCGCGGCAATTAAGAACACCCCGCCGCCTTTATCAGACTCGGGGTGTTCTCGAATGTTTTGGGTGCTCAACCGTAGGTTGTCCGGAAGATGGTTACGCCGCCGACGGTCGTGGTCTTCAGGCCGAGCGTGCCGAAGACGTACATCCAGTGCTCTGACCAGGCCCGCTCGACGATGATGGCCCCGATGTGCGCGGACTTAACGTAGGCCTTGAAGTCCGCGATCCGCTGCCTGCCGACCTGGCCGGGGAGGTGGGTGAGGTTCTCGACGGGGGCTGGCAGGGCATCCTCTTGGGAGAGCGACGCGTTGATGAAACCGCCCGCGATGTTGAAGTAGAAGCCGGTGTAAGCCTGGAACATCATCCCCGCGTTCCCGCGGTGCGAGACGATCACCACGGTCTCCCCCGGCTTTAGGTACTTCTGGTAAGTCCCTTCGGTGAAAAACGACGGGATCTGGTCGGTCAGCGGCTGGGACGGTAGCGCCTGCACCCACTGGTTGGGCCTGGGCTTGCCCGGATTCACCACCGAGGCAAACGTGGGCACATTCGCGAAGATCGCCGCGAGCGACAGCGCGGCTAGGCCCCAGCGGGCCGCCACCGCCACCTTGCTCGTGGTCACGTGGGCGAGCCAGAGTGCCAGGAGGAGCGCGAGGACCAGTTGGCCGAAGTCCATGAGGCGTTGGGATTCGGCGCTGTCTAGCAGCGGCAGGTTCCAGATGTAACCCCACGGCAGGGTCATGACCTGTTTGCCGTCGATCAGCAGCTTGGGGCCGAGGGCGAGCAGGAAGATGACCACGTACAGCGGGGCAAGCAGCCTGACCAGCCGGTTGGACCACTGGAAGACAGCCACGAGCACGAAGAGCACCAGCAGCGGAATGCCCACGTAGATGGAGGGCGTGATGTCGTGGCCGGCGGTGGGCGCCAGCCAGTTCATCCCGAGCAGCCGGTTGGGCCGCGGCACGACCACGCCTGCCAGGTCCACCCAGAACTGTGGCACCGGCGTGTGGAATGACTTGGGCTTGTTGGCCAGCGCGGCGTACAGGTACGGCGCCGCGAGCACGATGCTCCCGACGTAGGCGATCACCGAGTCGACGGCCAGCCGGACCACCTTGGGCCGCGTGTCCCGTGCCGCGACCACGTAACCGATGACCAGGGCGATCACTGCGATCAGGGTCAGGTCGGCGAAGGCCTCGAGAAAGGTGTAGAACTCCGCGGCGAGGGCGAGCGCCAGCCAGATCAGGAAACCGCGCCGGCCCAGCGACCCGTCCCACCACCGCAGCACGAGATAAGCGATGAGCGGAATCAGCAGCGTAACCGTGAGGTTCGGCTGGCCCGACGCCTCGTGGGAGATCTCATAGCCGCAGAAGCCGAAAACGGCTCCCGCGAACAGCGCTGGCCAGAACCTGCCGGTCAGCCGGCGGGCAAGGATAAAGGCCGCCCAGGCCGAGGCCGGAGGAGCGAGGATCAGCGTCAGGTTGAACGCCACGATCGGGCCCGCCGTGGCCGTGATCGGCCACATGAGCAGGGACACCGTGGGCGTCGTGGTCGCCCAGGCGAGATTGACACCTCCCGGTGCCATGATCTGGTGCGAGAACAGCGGGTTGAGCCCGTGGGTAATGGCATAGGGCCACCAGCTGATAGCCCAGATGTAGAAGTTCGCGTCTACCTGGGTTTGCTGGACATGCGGCACGTCCAGGTTCGGGAGCAGCGGTTGCGCGAGCCCGAAGATCATGACCACGAGGTAGATCACGAACGCGATCAGCCCCTGGTACACCGGTCCGGGAACACGCCAGCGAGCTTCCCGAACTCCGGAGTCACTGGAGTCGTCAGTGGCGTCCGCTTGCCCCCCGGCGCGAATCACCGGTGCCGCCCACCGCACGAGCTAAAACACTGTCCTTTCATTCACCAGCGATCAGGGTCGCCGGGCACGCAGGAACAAGGTCACGCCGGGCAGCGACTTCACCGGCAGGTAGCGCTCCGCGGTGATGATCGCCTTCAGACCCGTGTTGAGTATGGGGTTGACATCGTCCAGGTCGCTGCCCTCGGACGACTTACGCCGCAGCTTGACCACCGGGCGCAGCAGGACGTTCCAACTCCACACGTCTTCGATCACCAGGCCGCCTTTAGTCATGACCTGGGTCAGTCCGTCCCTATCGTACCGGCGGACGTGGTTGACCGCCTCGTCATGCGCCGACCAAAGCGCCATGTCGGCGGGAACCGCGATAAGCGCCGTGCCACCGGGCCGGAGCACCCGGGTTATCTCGGCCGCGGCAAGGTAATCTTCCTGGATGTGCTCGAGAACGTCGAACGCGGTCACCAGGTCAAGCGACCCGGTGCGCAACGGCAGTTCCCTGGCGTCGGCGCGGACCACGTCGATGCCTCGCTCGCGCGCGATCTGAGCTGCCGTCGGCGCGTACTCCAGGGCCACCGGCCGCCACCCGTGCGCGCGCAGCACCCTCGTGTTGCCGCCGCCTGCGGCCCCGATGTCAAGGGCGAGCCCGGGCGTGGCCAGGCGGCGCAGTTCGCGGGCCAGCAGGCTCCGGCGCTCCTTGTACCACCAGTGCCTGTCCTCGACCTCGGCGAGAGTCCTCAGTTCGGCTGCTTCCATGGTGCTAACTTCTATCACGTGCTCAGCGATGGAACTTGCTGTTCTGAAGGCATTCTGAGAGTTTCAACCATTAACCAGCACACCATACCTTGTAAGCTACACACCCTGTCTCATACACCACCCGGCGTCAGTTGCACTCGCGCGGGAACGCGGAGAAACTCATGGACTCGGTTAAGTACTCCATCGTGATCCCGCTCTATAACGAAGAGAGCGGGCTTCCTGTTCTCGTCGAACGATTGCAGGAACTTATCGCCCAGTTCGACGGGCCGACCGAGGTCGTCATGGTTGACGACGGCAGCAGGGACGGCACGTACCAGCTGGCGCGGGCCGTGAGCACCAGGGACCCCCGGTTCAAGCTGATCCAGTTCTCCAGGAACTTCGGCCACCAGGTGGCCATCACCGCGGGAATGGACGCCGCGGCGGGCGACGCCGTGATCATCATGGACGCCGACCTGCAAGACCCGCCCTACGTTGTCTTGCAGATGATCGAGAAGTGGAAAGAGGGGTATGAGGTCGTCTACGGCCTCCGGGAGCACCGGGAGGGCGAGCGCCTGTTCAAGACGGCGACCGCCTCGATGTTCTACGGCCTCCTGCACCGGATCGCCGACATCGACACGCCGGTGGACGTGGGCGACTTCCGGCTGGTCGACCGCAAGGCGCTGAACGCGTTCCTGCAGATGCGGGAGAACAACCGGTACGTCCGCGGGATGTTCTCCTGGGTCGGCTTCCGCCAGACCGGGGTGCCGTACACCCGGGAGGAGCGGCACGCGGGCACTACGCACTACACGCTGAGCAAGATGGTGAAGCTGGCCTCCAACGGGATCCTTGGCTTCTCGCTCGCGCCGCTGCGGCTGGCCCTTAGCGCCGGCGTGTTCCTGGCCATCGCCTCCGTGATTTACGGAGTGGTGGCGATCTCACTGAAGCTGGCCGGCGAGTCGCTGGTCCCCGGGTACGCGTCGCTGCTGTTCGCCATCACGTTCCTCAGCGGGATCCAGCTGGCCGTCATGGGGATGGTCGGCCTGTACGTCGGCCGCATCTACGACGAGGCCAGGGCCCGTCCGCTGTACGTCGTGCGCGAGCGGCACGGGTTCAGCGACACGGACGGGCCCGTCGTCTGGCAGCCGACGGGCGCGGATGCGCACAACGGGCGCGGTTCCACGGCGCTACGGCCCTAAGGTCAAGGTCCAAAACAGGAGCATTCCGAACGGGTGCGTGCTTCGCCTCCCCGCCGAAACATGACACTTCAGCATCAGCGACGCAGCGACGGTAGCGAACGTGTGGCGCGCGATGGGCGTCGGTAGGAAGATCTTCCCAAAGCGGGCGGCACTGGCGCCGCCGCGCAGGGGAGGCGACGGTGCCGCAGGTTCAGGCGAATAACATCGAGGTCTACTACGAGGTCGAGGGCGAGGGCGAGCCGCTTGTCCTCATTCCTTACCTGGCTGCCGATCAGGCCTGCTACGCGTTCCAGGTGGCCGACTACGCCAAGCGTTTCACCTGCTACACGGTGGACCTGCGCGGCGCGGGACTGACGAGCAAGCCGGCGGGCACCTACACCACCGAACTGTTCGCCGACGATGTCGCGGCCTTCATGCAGGCGGTCGGCATCACGCGCGCCCACGTCTCCGGGCTGTCCCTCGGCGCCGCGACTGGCATG
>JAWWPV010000208.1:0-4571 GCA_033854775.1 Trebonia sp. | reverse complement strand
GCCGGCCACCGCCCTGCCCACCTTGGAACTGCGTCACACTGGACGCATGGATGTTGACCCTCACCGGCTCGAGCGGTTCGTGGCGGCGCAGGAATGGGGCGGCACCTACGAGCGCGCCGTCGCCGAGCTGCGCGTGGGCGCCAAGGTCAGCCACTGGATGTGGTTCGTGTTCCCGCAGGTCGCGGGCCTCGGCATGAGCGCGACGTCCCGGGAGTTCGCGATCTCCTCGGTAGCCGAGGCGCGCTCCTACCTCGCCCACCCGGTGCTCGGGCCGCGGCTGCGCGAGTGCGCCCGCGTCGTCGCGGAGACCGAGGGCAGGACCGCCGAGCGGATCTTCGGTCCGGTGGACGCCATGAAGCTCCGCTCGTCCATGACGCTATTCGCCGCCGCCGACACGGCCGGGGCCGGCCAGAACGTCTTCGCCGCGGTACTCGCGAAGTACTTCGGCGGCGTCCCGGACGAGGCGACGCTCGCCCGGTTGTTACGCGTTTGCCCAAGGCAAAGCCTGGGCCGGCGGCATCGGGAAATGAGTTGCCAGGCGCCGCGAGGCCGCACCAAGCTGGGCGGCATGTCATGGACAGCACCGCAGGCCGACCGCAAGCTCATCCCGCCCGTCGCGGACGAGCGCCAGATGCTCGAGGCGTGGCTGGACTTTCACCGCCAGACGCTGCTGTCCAAGTGCGCCGGGCTGACGGCGGACCAGCTCAGGCAGCGGGCCGCCCCGCCGTCCGGGCTCTCGCTGCTCGGCCTGGTGCGTCACCTGGCCGAGGTGGAACGCGGCTGGTTCCGCCGCCGGGTCAACGGCGAGGACGCCGCCTTCCTGTTTTCCAGCGAAGCCGACCCCGACGGTGAATTCGACCACGTCGACACCGCTGACGCGGAGCGGGACTTCGCGGCCTACCTGGCCGAGATCGAGGCCGCCCGGCGCGCCGCCGCGGGCCATGACCTGGATGAGGCCTTCTACCATTCCCACCGCGAGGTCGACATGAGCGTCCGCTGGGTGTACGTCCACATGATCGAGGAGTACGCCCGCCACAACGGCCACGCCGACCTGCTGCGCGAGCGGATCGACGGCAAGACGGGGATGTGAGGGCCGCCCCGGTCAGAAGGCCGGCGGCAGGCCCGTCCGGCCCTGCGCGCGTCCCGCCGTGGCGGCGGGCACCCGGGTCGCCGGGTCGAGGGCGTTGGTGCCGATCGCCGCGGCCGACGCCTCGTCGGGTGAGATCACGGTCACGGTCGCGCCGCCGTCCTTGAGGCTGGTCAGGACCTCGCGCAGCGGCATCGACGTCGGGAGCGGCGAGTCCATGCCAAGCGGCGAGATCACGACGATCCGCGCGGCGCCCGCGGCGAGGTCGGCGTTGTCGGCCGACCGGACCCCGCCGTCCATGTACCGGCGGCCGTCGATCGTGACCGGCGGCCAGATGCCCGGCACCGCGGAGCTCGCGGCCACCGCGTCGACCAGGCTGACCCCGGACGCCGCGTCGAAGACCGTCAGCTCTCCTGACACGCAGTCGATCGCGGTCAGCTTCGTCGGCGTGACCGGCCACTCCCGTGACGGCAGCCGCGACTCGACCACCGCGAGCCGCTCCGGCTCGGGCACCGTGTCCGCGTCAAGCGCGAACCTGCCGGCGTTGCGGAGCTGCTCGGTCGGCGTGCTCGCCCCTGCCGTGTACGACTGGAGGTCCGCGGCGAACTTGTCCCAGTCGAGCACCACCATCAGCTCGCGTGACTGGAGCGCAGGCTCGACCTGGCGGGCGAGCAGTTCCTCAAGGGACAGCCCGCTGCCGACCTGCGCGGCCACGTTCGCGCCCGCCGAGGTCCCGATGACCACGTCCGCGCCGGTCACGTCCTGCCCGGCGTCGGCGAGCCCGGCGAGCAGTCCCGTCATCCACGCGATCCCCGCGACCCCGCCCCCGCCAAGCACCAGCGCATGCTCGTTTGCCATGGGCCGTAACGCTAGCACGGCGCGGCACTCCTGCTAGCCCCGCGGAACGCGGCCTCAAGAGCGGCGGAGTCACTACGCTTACTCGCATGGAGGCTGGACGGATTAGCGTGGAGTTCCGCATGGTTACCGGCGTAGACCTGGACCTCGCCGCGCTGCTGCGGCGGGCCCGGGCCCGGGCGGACGCGCGATGAGCGCCGCACCGCGACCGTCGGCGCTGATCCCGTCGTCCGCGCGGTCCCTGCCCATGGCCGTGTCCGCGAAGGGCGCCCGGATCTTCGACGAGGCCGGCCTCGACTACATCGACGCCTCGTCGGGACCCCTCGCCGTCACGCTCGGGCACGGGCACCCGCGCGTCCTCGCGGCCATCGCCGACCAGTTCAGCGCCGTCGACTACGTGCACCGCACCCAGTTCAGGAACTCCGCCGCCGAGCGCCTCGCCGGCCTGGTGACGGAGCGGCTCGGCGGCGGGCTCGACCACGTGATGTTCGTGAGCAGCGGGTCCGAGGCGAACGAGATCGCGATGAAGTTCGCCCACCTGTACTGGGCCGCCCAGGGGCGCAAGGACAAGCACCGGTTCGTGTCGAGCTCCGTCAGCTACCACGGCAGCACCGTGGGCGCGCTGAGCGCGTCCGGGCAGCCCAGGTACGCCGCGCCGTACCTGCCGCTCGTCCACGCGGGGGAGACCATCACGGCGCCGCAGGTCTACCGGCTGCCCGTGCCAGCGGGCAGCACCGCCGCGGCCGAGTCCCTGGCCCGGCTCAGGGCGGAGTTCGCGCGCCTTGACCTGCGGCGGACCGCGGCGATCCTCCTTGAGGGGGTCGGCGGCTCGGGCAGCGGCGTGCTCGTGCCGCCGCCCGGCTTCCTCGACGAGCTCCGCCGCCTCTGCGACACGAGCGACGTGCTGTGGATCAGTGACGAGGTCATGTCGGGCTTCGGCCGCACCGGGAAGTGGTTCGCCTTCCAGCACTCAGCCGCGGTGCCTGACATCGTCACCTTCGCCAAGGGCGCGGGCGGCGGCACGCTGCCCCTCGGCGGCGCCGCGCTGTCCGGCAAGCTCTGGGAGAAAATCGCTGCGGTCTACCCGGCGATGACCGCCGGGCACACGTTCACCAACGCGCCGCTTGCCTGCGCGGCCGGCATCGCGACCATCGAGGCGCTCGAGGAAGAGGACATCCTGCCGCGGGTCGCCGGCCAGGGGGCGTGGCTCGGGACGCGGCTGCGGGCGCTCCAGTCCGAATTCCCCTTTGTGGGCGACGTCCGCGGCCTTGGCTACATGTGGGGCCTGGAGTTCGTCGCCGACCCCGCCACGGCGGAGCCGCCAGACCCCGCGCTCGACGTCACCGCCAAGGCGGTCGCCGCCGCCGCGGCCAGCCGGCTGATCGTCTACCCTGCCCGCTTCTGCGTCGACGGCACGCGCGGTGACGCCATCCTCATCGGCCCGCCCCTCACGGCCACGGACGAAGAGCTGGAGGAGCTCCTCACCCGCCTCCGCGCCACCCTGGTCACCATGGCCCCCCTGTTTCCTGCGGCGTGAACGCACGCGGTCCCCGCGCCGCGCAGGTAGACGGGCAGCCTCGCCACCGTGGCCTCGGGGATACCGGTTCGGTTCCGACTTAGGGCCTCTTCGCCCAGGTACGTGCCCTGGTTTTGGAGGATTCGCGCAACACGGAATGGCCCCAAGCCACGGCCGACCGCCAACCCTCGCGGTATCTGTGATAACAGCAAGAACTGTCCTCGTGCCCGTTATATGGGATACAAAGAGCCCCTCAGGGGGCCCAAAGTATCCCGCATCATGGCCCCGGCGCCTGCCCGTCGGCGCGCAGGAAAGATAACAGCAAGAAGCGTGGAACGCCTGCCCGGAAAGACGGCGGCCTCCCGCCAGAAACGCCCTTCAGTGTGGATAACAGCAAGAAGCCTAACTGCCCCGGTACGTGGAGTACGCGAACGGGGACAAGAGCAGCGGGACGTGGCAGTGGCCCGGGGCTGTCCCGTCCTCAGGCTCAGGGATCGTGAACGTGATCGCGACCTCCGGGTAGAACGCCGGGACCGCGCGGGCCGCGAAGTACGGCGCGGTCGCGAACGTCAGGCAGTAGGTCCCGGCGGGGGTGTCCCCGACGAACCGATGCCGGCCGTCCGGGTCGGTCACGCCGGACTCGACGTCGAGCCAGCCGCCCGCCAGCCGGGAGAGCGTGACGGAGATGCCCGCGGCCGGCGTGCCGAGGCTGGCGTCGAGGACGTGGGTGGAGATGGTCATTCGCCGAGGGCCTTTCCGACGCGCAGGACGGTAATCTTGCGGAGCTCGGTGGCAGCTACCCCTCGTTCTGATATTTCATCATTTTTCAGCCTTTGTTCGAGGGCGCCCAGCAGCTGGGTGCCGCTGAGCCCCGTGGCGCAGATGAGGAACACGTGACCGAAGCGTTCCTCGTACGCGGCGTTTCCCGCCGCGAAGGCCGCCCGCGAGTCGTCGGCCACGCCGGACTGCTCGGCCGCCGACTGCCCGGACACGCGGGCGCCGATCCGCGGGTGGGCGGCCATCGCCTCAAGCACGTCGGGCCAGGTCAGCGACTCGAAGACGGCCTCGACGGCGGCCAGCGCGGCGGCCTCTGACGCGTAGGGCCGGCCGGCC
>JAWWPV010000207.1:0-12990 GCA_033854775.1 Trebonia sp. | reverse complement strand
CCTGTAGCCATGCGATTCGCGGCCGCCGTCGCCGTCACGGCAGGCGCCAGCGGCCCCGGTACCGCCAGTCCGCCGGACTGGCCGGCCTGGGGAAGGTTCCTGATCGCGACCCTCGTCGAGGCATCCGGTCCAGCACTCGGCGACGCTATCGCGGACGGCCCGGTCGCACGGCGGCTGTGGCAGCGGTGGTCACCGCTGGCCCCCACGGCCGGCAGGGTCCGCGCCCTCAATACCGGCCTCGTCCTGCTCGCCGAGCACGAGCTCGCCGCCTCTACGCTGGCGGTCCGGGTCGCGGCGTCCGCGCGGGCGGCGCCGCCGGGCTGCGTGCTCGCAGGGCTTGGCGCGCTGAGCGGCACCCTGCACGGTGACGCGCCGCGCATCGTGCGGGAACGCCTCCTCAGTCGCCCTGCCGGAGACAGCGGAGACCGCAAGGTAGCCAGCGATGACGCGCGCCCTCCGGCCGGCGTCGGATTCGGCCACTCGGTCCACCGCCACGGCGACCCCAGGACGGCCCCGCTGCTGCAGGCCGTCCAGGCCATCGCGGCACCCGCCGACCGCGACCTCATCGAGCGGGCCAGGCACGGCGCGCCCGCAGCGCCGAACGTCGACTTCGCCCTCGGCGCGCTCAGCCACGTCGCCCGGATGCCGCCGGAGGCAGCCATCGCGATCTTCGCCGTCGCCCGCACCGCCGGCTGGATCGCCCACGCCGCCGAAGAGTATGCCGAGCCCTACGTGCGCTTCCGCGGCCGCGCCGTCAGCCCCGCCCGCCGGCCCGCTTGAGGCACCGATGAATCGGCCGCGGCCGTGTCGTCATGTTTGCATGCGCATTCCGCTGCTGCCGGAGGCGGGCGCCCGCCGCGCGTACGGCCTCGTGACGTTGGTGAACACCTTCGGCTTCGGCCTGATCGTCACCTCGATGGTGCTCTATTTCACCCGTGTGATGCACCTGAGCAGTGACGAGGTCGGGCTCGGGATGACGATCGCGGGCCTGGTCGGCCTGATCGCCGGAGTCCCCATAGGTGACCTCGCGGACCGGTACGGGCCGCGGGTCGTGGTGCGGGCGACGTTCCTCGTGTCGTTCCTCACCACCGTCGGCTTCCTGCTCGTCCGGGACTTCGCCGCCTTCGTGGCCGTCGCCACGGTCGACATGCTGGCGATGAACGCCAACGGCGCGGCGGACGGGGCGCTGCTGCGCCGGGTGGGCGGGGAGGACGGGGGAGACGCCACTGTTTTTCGCTCCGCCACGCACGCGCTCACGAATGTCGGCATCGCGCTCGGCGCCGTCGGGTGCGCGGTCGCGGTGGAGATCGGCACGCCCGACGCCTACCGCGCCCTGATCGCGGGGAACGCGCTCACCTTCCTTGGCGCGTGGGTGGTCAGCGGCAGGCTGCCGAAGTACCCGCCATTGCCTGCGCCGGACGACGGCCCGCGCTGGGGCGCGCTGACCGACCGGCCGTTCGTCGCCTACTGCGCGCACAACGCGCTGATGAGCATGCAGTACTTCGTCATGCTGACACCGCTGCCGCTGTGGATCGTCACCCGCACCCGCGCGCCTGGCTGGACGGTCGGCGCGGTCCTGTTGCTGAACACGTTCATCGTGATCGCGTTCCAGGTCCGCGTCGGGCGGAACGTGTCCACGATCGCCCAGGGCGGCGCCGCGATCCGCAAGGCCGGCCTGCTGTTCCTGGTCAGCTGCTGCGCGATCGGCTTCACCGCCGGCCTGCCCGGCTGGGCGGCGCTGCTGCTAGTCGCCGCGGCGATCGCCGTCCACTCCATCGGGGAACTGCACCACGCGTCGGGCACGTTCGCCCTCGACTTCGGCATGGCGCCGGAACACGCCCAGGGCCAGTACCAGGGCCTGGCCGGCCTTGGCCTCGGCGCGGGCGCCACGTTCGCGCCGATACTCATGCTCGGCCTGTGCCTGCGGTTCGGCGAGGTCGGCTGGCTCGGCCTCGGGGTTTTCTTCGCCGTCCTCGGCCTGACCGCCCCCGCGATCGCCCGCTGGGGAGCGAGCACCCGCCCGTCCGCCGCCGCCGCGGAACCCGCAGCTCCTGTAGCAGCCGGCCCTCATGTGGCCGAAGACGCCTTTTGATACACGATCCGGCCGCCGATGACCGTGGTGGCGGGGGAGATGCCGGGCAACTGCTCGTCGGGGCACGTGAACGGGTCGGCCCGGTAGGCGACGAGGTCGGCCGGCGCGCCGGGGACGAGGGCGCCCGCGGTCTCGCCGCCCAGGAAGCGCGCGCCGGCGACGGTATAGAGGCGCAGCGCCTCTTCCCGGGAGATCGCGTGCTCCGGGCCAAGGACGCCCGCCGGGGTCGCGCGCGTGGTCATGCCGCTGACGGCGCGCAGCGGGCTCAGCGGCCCGATCGGGTGGTCGGTGCCCGCGCTGATCCACGCGCCGGCGTCAACAAGCCCCCGCCACGGGAACAACGCCGCGGTCCGGTCCGCGCCCCAGGCGGCGAGGAAGGCCGGTGCCAGCCCGTCGAGCAGCGCCTGCTGGACCGTGATGTGCACGCCGGCGCCTACGGCCCGCGCGATGTGGCCGGCGATGAGGCCACCGTGCTCGACGACGAACATCCCGGCCGGCGCGTCGCTGACTCGCGTGCGGGCGTCACCGATGGCGTCGAGGAGCGTGACGACCGCGTGGTCGCCCATGGCGTGCGTGCCGACCGGCCATCCCCGCCGCGCGCACGCGGCCAGCGCGGCCGCCAGGGCGTCCTTGTCCCACATCAGCTCGCCGAGGTAACCAGGCCGGTCGGCGTAGGGCAGCGTCATCGCCGCCGCCTCCACGCCGCCGTCGAGGACGAACTTCAGGCCCCAGACCCGCAGCAGGCCATCGCCCGCGCCCGGCTTGATCCCCTGCTGCTCCAGGGAGTCGAGGTAGGCGTCCACGGAGCCGGCGGCCGCGATGACCGCGGGCGTGGTCAACATCATGGCGTGGCAGCGGACGGACAGCTGCCCGCTGGCCTGGGCGCGGACGTAGGCGTGCCACTGGGCCGGCGTCACTGCGGCGTCCCGCACGGTGCCGATCCCGTGCGCGGCGTAGCTCGCGGACGCCAGGCCGAGGCCGTCGATCAGGTCCCGCTCAGGGAGCGGCGGCACGACCCGCTGTGCGAGCTCAAGCGCCGCGTCCTGGACCCAGCCGCGGGGTTCGCCGGCCGTGTCCCTGTCGATGAAACCGCCCTCTAGGTCCGGGGTGTCGCGGCTGATTCCGGCCAGTCGCAGCCCGGGGGAGTTAAGCACCCCGTTGTGCCCGCCGCGCTGGAGCAGCACCGGGTGATCCGTCGTGGCCTCGTCGAGCTCGGCCGCGACGGGCAGGCGGCGTTCCGCGAGTCGCAGCTCATGCCAGTCGGCGGCGGTGCGGATCCACTGCCCCGGCGGGGTCTGCGAGGCACGCTCCCTGATTAGCCTGAGCAGCCCTGGTATGTCCCCGGCCTGGGAGACGGGCACACCGAGGATGTTCTGGGCCGCCAGCATGAGGTGGTTATGGGTGTCGACGAAGGCGGGCAGCACGACGAGCCCCGGTTCATCGATCATGACGGTGCCGGGGCCGCGCCAGGCGGCGAGCAGGTCGCTGCGACCGTCCGGCCCGGCCGTCGCGGCGATCCTGCCATCGCGGATGGCGAGCACCGTGACCGGGGCGGCGTCGGCGACCATGGCGTGCACCGTGCTCGCGACGACGATAAGGTCGGCCGTCTCGTTGCTCACGTGCTCTCCGTTGATCGTCTCGGCTTTCCGGTAGTCAACACCATCCTGGGCCGTTCGGTGGCGACTAGGTGCCCGGCTGGTCGTGGGCGGCTCGCCCGCCGCCCCGGACCAAGGGCAACATATGTTGACGTATATCGGAAGGCAACATATGTTGCCTTCCGTGAACGATGTGGCGGAGGAGACAGCCCGGCAGGTGGCGGACGGCGGCGGGCTTGACGGGCTCGCCCGCCTGACGGCGGCGATCGCCGCGATGGAGACGCGCCGGGCGGAGATCATCGGCGAGCTGCGGCGCGGGCCGACCGCGAGCTGGGAAGAAATCGGCGCCGCGTGCGGGATGACCAGGCAGGGCGCGACCAGGCGGTGGTCCCGCCTGCTGCATGCGTCGTCGTTCGGGACGGCGGCGGACCAGTACCAGCGCGGGCGCCCTGAGTACCCGCAGTCGGCGGTGGAGTGGCTGGTCCCGCGCCGGGCCAGGACGGTGCTCGACCTCGCGGCCGGCACGGGCAAGCTGACCCGCTCGCTCGCCGAGGCCGGGCTCAAGGTCACCGCCGTTGAGCCCTCGCGGGGGATGCGCGAGCAGCTGGCGGCCGCCGTGCCGGGCGCCGCGGTACTCGCCGGGACCGCTGAGCAGATCCCGCTCGCGGACGCAAGCGTCGACGCGGTGGTCGTCGCCCATGCCTGGCACTGGTTCGACGCCGCGCTCGCGGTGCCGGAGATCGCCAGGGTCCTCGTCCCCGGCGGGACCCTGTCGCTGGTCTGGAACCTGCGCGACGAGACCGAGCCGTGGGTGGCGGCGCTCGGCGCCATCATGCACCAGCACTCCAGGCAGGCCATCGACGCCAGCCCGGAGATCGGCGCGCCGTTTGGCCTCCCGGAGCGCATGGAAGTCCGCTGGCGCCAGCCGGTGACCCGCCAGGCGGTCCTTGACCTGGTCGCGTCCCGCAGCTACGTGATCACCATGACCGACCGGGAGCGCGGCCAGCTCCTTGGCGAGGTAGCGGAGCTGCTCAGCGACCACCTCGCCCTCAGCGGTCTTGACGAGATCGAGATGCCCTACGTCACCCGCTGCACCAGGCTGCGCCTGGTCGCGTTACTCGGCAGGAGCGGGCCGTCGTGCGCGGCGGGGCGTCGCCCCTCCGGCTGTGAGCCGAGACAGGTTAGCCGTCACACAGGCGGGTGATCATGGGATCGTGCGCATTCTGGTCACGGGGCATCGCGGTCACGTGGGTGCCTCGGTAGCGGCTCACCTGAAGCGCCTCGGACATGATGTCGTCGGCTATGACCGCGTTGACGGCGACGATCTGCTGGATCCTGCCTCGGTCAGGCGCGCGGCGGACGGCTGCGCCGCCGTCGTGCATGCCGGGGCGCTGGCCCACGACACGGCGGGCAGCCCGGAGGACATCATGGCCGTCAACGTGCTCGGGACCTGGCACGTGCTGCTGGCCGCCGAGGCCGTCCGCGCGGGCCGGGTGGTCTACTTCTCCAGCGGCCAGGTGTTCGGGCTCGCCGAGGGCGAGCGGCTTCCCGATTACTTCCCGGTCGATGACGCGCACCCGCGCCGGGCGATGCGTCCCTATGGCCTGTCCAAGTGCCTCGCCGAGGACCTGTGCGCGGGCTTCACCGCCCGGACCGGCATCCCGACCGTGTCCCTGCGCCCGGCGTGGGTCTGGGACCCCGGCATGTATCAGCGGATTGAGGCTCAATGGCAGGACGATCCGAGCGCGGAGTGGACACCGACCTGGGAGTACGGCCAGTTCGTCGATGTCCGTGACATCGACGACGCCGTGCAGCGGGCACTTGAGGTGCCCCTGGAGGGGCATCACCGTGTTCTGCTGTGCGCTGCCGACATCGCCGCTACCGAGGCGAGCCTCGTCATGGCCGGGCGGTTCGCCCAGTCCGTGCCCGTCCGCGACATCGCCCGCTTCCGGCGTGAGCCCCGCCGCTCCCTGTTCGACTGTTCTGCCGCGGCACGCGTCCTCGGCTGGGAACCGCGTTACAAATGGTCCACGCTCGGTCATGACCAGGCCGGCTGAGCCTGCGGCCTGCAAACTGACCCGTCACAGCGTCCAGATCCGGGCCAGTCACTGAACCTCCGTGGCCGATTTCGTGACAACATTCGTTCTTGCGTCAAGAATGGGCAAGGAGCCGGTCAGCCCAGCGACGCGGTTGCCGCGCGCAGGTCGTTCAGGGCGGCCAGCGCATGGCCCGCGAGCCCGGTGCCGTCATCGCGGTCACCTTCTGACCACCGGGCGTAGCCGCGCTTGAACGCGAGAACTCCGAGCTCGCCTGCGAGGTGCGCGGTCGGGTCGGGGACGCCGCGCGCAACCAGGGCGGCGGTCATGGCGGCCGCCAGGCCGACGCTCTTGAGCGCATCCCGTTCCTGAAGTTCCGCACTGGCCGCGACGGCCGCCTTGAGGCGGGGGCCGAGGTCGCGGTTCAGCGGCCCCATCTCGCTCGACGCGCGCTCGAGGCCGGCCGCGACCGCCTCGAGCGGGCTGGCGGTGGCAGGCGCCCCGGCGATCCCCTCGGCCAGGAGCCGGCTCAGCGTTTCCTGCCCGGCGGCTAGGACCTCGCGCTTGTCGGAGAAATACCGGAAGAAAGTACTCCTGGTGACCCCGGCGCGCTCGGCGATCTGCGCCACCGTCGTGGCGTCGTACCCCTGCTCGGTGAACAGGTCGACGGCCGCGACGACCAGTCGCTCTCGCGCCCCCGGTTCCCATCGGCCCATGCCGCCATCATAAGCGATGCGACAGGTGTCTCGTCGCCCTGCTACAGTGATGAGACAACCGTCCCGTCACTTTGCAGGAGAGCCTCATGCACGTCTTCGTCACCGGCGGCACCGGCACCATCGGCTCCGCCGTCGTCGCCGAACTGCTCGGCAACGGCCACACCGTTCTCGCGCTCGCCCGGTCCGACAGCTCCGAGCAGACCCTGAAGAGCGCCGGCGCCGAGGTTCTGCGCGGAGAGATCGCGGACCTTGACGTCCTGCGGGCCGGCGCCGCGCAGTCCGACGGCGTCATCAGTCTCGCCTTCAGTCCCCACTACAGCAGCCTCGAGGGGCTCGCGGCAGCCGTCACCGAAGAGAGCGCAGCCATGGCCGCGCTAGGGGAGGAGCTGACCGGCAGTGACCGTCCCATCGTCAGCGTCTCCGGCACGCCGTGGGCGGCGGGCCGCGCCTCCACGGAGTCCGATCCGCTGCCCCTCGACGGACCGGTCGGCGGCCGGGGCCGCTCGGTCAACGCGCTGCTCGCGCTGGCCTCGCGCGGCGTGCGCGTCACGGCTGTGCGAATGCCGCGCACGGTCCACAATGAGGGCAAGGGCGGGTTCGCCGGCCTCCTGGCCGATCAAGCGCGCCGCGCCGGGGTGGCCGGCTACCCGGGCGACGGCACCCAGCGCTGGCCGGCCGTGCACGCGCTCGACGCAGCCGTCCTGTTCCGGCTGGCCCTCGAATCGGCACCGGCCGGAACGACCTGGCACGCCGTCGCCGACGAGGGCGACCCAGTACGCGACATCGCAACGGTCGTCGGCCGGCGACTCGGCCTGCCGGTGCAACCCGTACCGCAAGAGAACTTCGGCCCGTTCGGCCCGATCTTCGCGATGGACCAGCCAGCGTCCAGCGCCCGCACCCGCGACGCCCTCGGGTGGCGGCCGACGCACCCCAGCCTCCTCGAGGACCTGGAGAACATTCGGCCCTGACGCGTTCAAACCTGACCCGGCGGTATGTGCGGGGCGTTCGTGAAGCACCGGTGCGGGGCCGGCGTGCCAGGATGGAGCCATGCCTCCCGTTACCGGCAGTTCTGCCGAGTCAGCAGGCCAGGCTGCGGCCAACGACTATGACAGCTTCGCCGAGGCGTACTCGGCCGCCAATGAGGTAAGCCTCCTCAACGCCTATTACGAGCGGCCCGCGACCCTGGCCCTGGCCGGGGACGTGGCCGGCCGGCGGATCCTCGACGCGGGCTGTGGCTCGGGCCCGCTGTTCGCGGCGCTGCGCGACCGGGGTGCCATCGTGACCGGCTTCGACAAAAGCGCCGGGATGCTGGACCTGGCCCGGCGGCGGCTCGGTGACGGCGCGGACCTGCAGGTGGCCGACCTGGGCAGCCCGCTGCCGTTCCCCGACGGCGCGTTCGACGACGTCATCGCGTCCCTGGTGCTGCACTACCTGGAGGACTGGACGGCGCCGCTGGCCGAGCTGCGGCGCGTGCTGAGGCCGGGCGGCCGGCTGATCGCCTGCGTTGACCACCCCCTCCAGGGCCACCCGCTGGTCCGTCCCGGCGCCGACTATTTCGCGACCTACCAGTATTCGGCCGAAACCACCACCTCCAGCGGCCAGAGCTTCGTGCTGACGTTCTGGCACCGGCCGCTGCCCGCGATGATCAGCGCCTTCGCCACGGCCGGCTTCCGGATAGCCGCCATCGACGAACCGCTGCCTGCGCCAGGCACCCCCGCGAACTGCTTCCCGACTTCCTTAAGGACAAGCCCCCGGGATCCGGCTTCCTGTGCTTCATGTTCTTCGTCCTGGAGGCCGGCTAACTCTGGCTACGACGGCTCCATTGCCAACAGGTGGGGCCAGATCAACCCGGCACGGTCAGGCCAAATGGAGGCTCTCGCCCTAATTTCGTGACGGTAACGGACCCTGTTGACCAGCCTCTGGGCGCGCCTTTGTATCCAGGCATGCTGTGCTCTGTCACGGGGCTCATGCTCTTACTGCCCTGGGTTTCGGGACAAAGCTGGGAGTGATCGTCGGCGGCCCGGGGCGGCCGTTTCCCCTCCTCGTCCCGGCTGGTTCGGTGCCGGACTCTAGGGCCTTGACTGCGGGCTGTCAGGCGGCAGGGCCGAGCAGGTCCCATTTGTTGCCCGCGATGTCAAGGAAGACGGCGATGCGGCCGTAGGGCTCTGTGCGCGGCGGGATGAGGAACTGCACGCCGGCGGCTGTCATGCGCTCGTGGGCGGCGTCGAAGTCGTCAGCCCAGAGGAAGAACCCGACGCGCCCGGCCATCTGGTTCCCGACCGCTGCGGCCTGGTGCTCGCCGTCCGCGCGGGCGAGAAGGACGCCTGTCTGCGCTCCGGGGGGCCGGACCACGACCCACCGCTTCGGCCGGCCGTCGTTGGTCAGCGACGGCGAGTCCTCGACGAGGTCGAATCCCAGCGGGCCGGTGAAGAACTCGATGGCCTTGTCGTAATCATCCACGATGATCGTGAACCGCTCGATCCGCATGCGCAGCAGGCTAGCGCCCGGCATCTCCGGCCGCGCGTTTCAGGGTCCGGTTCCCCTTCCGGGACTGATACTGCTGTCTGCTGCCGGCCAGCTCCGGGCGGACCTGGGCTGAGCCGGCCCCGGGGAAGGTGCCGGCGCGGCTGGCTCGCTGATAGTCAAGATAGCCTCGCCGGCTCAGTCGGCGACGGACTGCTGCGCGCCTTGCCCGAGCTGGGGTTCGTCCGTCGAGCCGCTGCAGGTGCCGCACGCTCGGCGGCGCGGCAGGTCACGCAGGTGCCGCATGGGAGTCAGCAGGAACGTGAGGCCGGACGCGGCGATCAGGGCAGTGAGTATCCATAGCGCAGCCCTGACCCCCACCGCGGTGGCGAGGACTCCGGCGAGCAGCGCGCCGACGGGCATCATCGCGAACATGACAGCCCTGGTCGCCGAGGTGACCCGGCCGAGTATGGCCGGCGAGACGTAGGTCTGCATGAAGCTGTCGGCGATCACGTTCGCGATGGCGATGACGCAGCCGGCGCACATCATCGCTACGCTGGCGAACGCGAGCCGCGGTCCCTTGTCCGCGAGCGGGAGCAGCAGCGCGAAGCACAGGCCGCCCGGGACGGCGATGAGCATGGCCCGCGCTGTGCCGAACCGTCGTCCCAGTGGGCGGGCGGCAAGTGCGCCGAGGACCCCGCCCGCGCCGAGGCTGGCCATGACGAGGCCGGCCGCTGCCGATGACAGCCCGACGGTACGGACCAGGAAGACGACGAGGAGGGCGTCGACACTGGTGAGGGCCAGGTTGGCGAGCGACGAGAACGCCGTCATCGCGCGCAGGTAGGGATCCCGCCAGGCGAAGCGAAGACCGTCGAGCACGCCCCCGGTGGCGGGGCCGCCCGGCCGGCGATCCCGCGGTGGCTGCATGGCGGTCAGGCAGCAGAACGAGACGGCGAAGCTCACCGCGTCGGCCAGCAGTCCGGTCACGGGGCCGGCCGCCTGGGCGAGCAGCCCCCCGAGCCCTGGCCCGCCGATCTGGGCGACCTCGCGGCTGCCCAGCAGCCTGGCGTTCCCCTCGGTAAGGTCCGCCTCGTCGACTACCCCTGGGAGCAGGACCTGGTAGGCGCTGTTGAAGAACACTGACGCCGCGCCGGCGATCAGCGTGACCGCGATGAGCTGGGCCACGGTCAGCACCCCGCACCAGGCGGCGACAGGGACGCTCGCGTACACCGCCACCGAGATCGCATCACTGGCCAGCATGACGGGCCGGGGTGGCAGCCGGTCGACCCACGCCCCGGCGGGAATGCCGATGATGACCCAGGGCAGCGAGACCATCGCGGTCAGCAGCGTGACGATGAACGTGCTGGTGTGCAGGGTGTCGATGGCGACCAGCGGAATGACGACGATGGTGACGGAATTGCCGACCTCGCTGATGCTCTCCCCGGTCCAGAACAGGCGGAAGTTCCGCTGCCGCAGCAGCCCGCCCCGCCGGCCGGTCATGGCCGCTGGCTGACGCCGGTGACGAAGAACACCCGGGCGGCACGCGCGTCAGGCGGCCGCCGCGACAGGTGCTCCACCCACTCAGCGTAGCGTTCCACGATCGGCCAGATCTCGTCGTGAATCCGGCCAGCAATAGGCCCGCCCGGGTGCAGGCCACTTCAAGCCGTCACAAAATCCCGGCAGTGCCACGCACGGTTCAGCAGCCGCTGCGCCCTGGCCGGGGTGCGGTCGCCGGCCTGCTCCGTGATCGTCCAGCCGTGCCGCGACGGCAGGCCTCTGACCAGCGCGTTCAGGTACTTCCCGGCCTGCAGCCAGGTCTGTGTCCGGGCGAAGCACGACCGGATCAGGTCCATCAGGGCTGGGTGTGGGACCTCGCCGCCTTCATATGCCGCTGACACCCCCATGCACGCGCGGCAGGCAGTTCCCGCAGTCCGGCCCGGGGCCGGAACAAGCCGGCCCCGTTGGACGCTGCCGTACTAGCCAGGCGGTCGGCCGCCGGTCCGCCGCCTTGGCTGCAAGGGTCAGCTGGGCGCGACGAGCGGGCCAGCGGCTGGGTACCTGACGCGCTACTCGTTGGTGAGCTGCTCGCGCAGGATGTCTGCGTGCCCGCAGTGCTGGGCGAGTTCGCGCAGCACGTGGAGATATACCCAGCGCAGCGAGAGCGGGCCGCGCCGGTTGCCGTGGACCAGGTCGTCGAGCCCCAGGGATGCTGTCGCGCGGCGGGATGACTCGCATGCCTCGCGGTGCGCTTGCCGGACCGCGGCGATGGTGTCGTCGTCGTGAAGAATGAACGACTCGTCTGGCGTCGCGGGGATGCCGATCTCCCCGCGTGACCGGCACGTGACGGCCTCGTCAAACCAGACCTTCTCGACGAAGGTCGCGTGCTTCACCAGGCCCAGCAACGTGGTACGGGAAGGCACCAGCGACCGGCGCGCCTGCTCCTCGGTCAGGCCGTCCAGGCACGCGTTGAGATCACCGCGGTGCTCATCGATGAACACCTCGAACTGGTCCCGGGCTGGCTGACCGATGACGTCCTGGGTGGAGGCGGGGAGGGAAGGCATGCGCGAAGCATTTCAGGACCGCCGCCGACGAGCAACTACCGCAGGCCGGCATGAGCGGACATCTGCCGACGACCCAGACGGACGCTCCGATCGGCCCGATCTGAGCGGGCTGCCCGCGCTCCACGCCTAGGTGCAGGTGTCGCCTGTCGCCTGCCATGCGGTGCCGGGACCGGTTAGTGGCGGCTACGCACTGTATCTGTCGTGGTGGCGGAGCCAGCTCAGCCGCGGGCCGTCGCTGCGCCCTGATGGCTGCTCCCAGTCTTCCTGCCGGCCGCGGGCCGCCAGGTCGAGCCACTGGTAGGTGCTGTTGGCCATGTCGGTGCCCCGCGCGTAGCTGGAGTAGGTGTGGAAGACGCGGTCGCCGCGGCGCAGGAAGGCGCTGATGCCGTGCATCTCGCCGGTCCACCCTTGCCAGTCCGGTCCGAGCTCGTCAAGGTCCCGGTAGTTGTACTCGACCGGGGCCACGGCCGGGTCGAGGGTGACGTGGAAGTCGTAATTGAAATCGCTGCAGAAAGAGGAGTACCAGGGCACGGTCCAGCCCATCCGCTGCCGGAATGCCTCGAGCTTGGGCAGCGGCGCCCGGCTGACCATGGCCAGCGTTGTGTCCCGGGCGTGCAGGTGGGCGACGTGACCGATGCCGTCGGCGAGGAATGAGCAGGATTCGCAGCCCTCGTCCCAGTCCGGGTCGAACATGAAGTGGTAGATCAGCAGCTGACCACGGCCATTGAAAAGGTCGAGCAGGCTGGCCTGGCCGTCCGGGCCGCGGAAGATGTATTCCTTGTCAATCTCGACCATCGGCAGCTTGCGCCGCTCGGTGTTCAGCGCGTCTCGCTGGCGGGTGAATTCCTTCTCCTGCGCCAGCAGCTCCCTGCGGGCGGCCAGCCACTCATCTCGTGAAACGACCTGCGGATCATGCATCTCAGCCTCTCTTACACTGATCGATCCCTGCTCGCTGCTGCAGGCGGTCCCGCGTGCCTTCCGCCCGTTTCTGCGCTGTGTCACTGTCACGACGAGCGGACGCATCCCAGATGGACACCCTCGGGTCAGCGGCGCGAGTGGCAGGAGTGAAGGTGAGGGCCACGACACAGATCACCCGCTTGTGAACACGTGACGGCTCGGTCGGCCTCGACGTCGTGACCGCGCAAACAGCGCTTACCCGGCCTCCTCAAGGGCGGCGGGCCGCCGGCTCGCTTTCGGGTGAATTAGCGGGCGGTGCGTGAGTAAGCCGATTCCGTTCGGTACCGGCCGGCTCCTGCAGTGGGGGCGGACCGTGCGGCGCGCGCCCACGTCAGCCCGGCGAGGACCGCCGCGACCCCCGCCAGGACGGCGAATGTACCCGGCTTGCTGAGCACCGCGTTGAAGCCGTCCACCGCGTAAGGGGCCGCGAAGCCCAGGTAGGCGAACACGTAGTAGGCGGCGAGCACGGTGCCGCGGTCGCGGGGCCCGGCCAGCCGCTCGGCGTCGTGCAGGCCGCAGACGAGGCAGAGCCCGTAGGCGAGGCCGAGGAGCGCCGCGCCGAGCCCGGCG
>JAWWPV010000206.1:0-3110 GCA_033854775.1 Trebonia sp. | reverse complement strand
TCTTCGGTGACCGCGGCGAGCAGGCCGCGGAAGTCCTCGCAGCACGGGCCGCACGCGGCCAGGTGCGCGGCCACGCCCGGGTAGCGGCCGGCCGCACCTGGGTCCGCGGCGACCAGGTCGACGTAGACGTGCAGGATCTCCATCGCCTGCTCGCACCCGACGTCGGCCGGGTCAGTGCGAAGGAAGCGCTCAAGCGCTGCCCAGCTGGTCATGACGGTCCCCGCCTTCTCTCCTCCAGGTAACCGTTGGCGACCAGGAACCCGCGGACCTTACGGCGGGCGTCGAAAATCGCCTTGTAGACGGCGTTCCGGTTCGTGCCCAGGCGGGCCACCACGGCGTCCAGGGGCACCTCGTTGAGCACGACCGCCACGAACAGCCGCCGCTGGTGATCCGTCAGCGTCTCATCGACGGCCTGCCGTACCGCCTTCACCAGCTCCGCGTGCTCGGCATCCTCGCCTGGGCCGGCCCCGAGCCGGTCCGGCAGCCGGTCCCAGTCTTCCGCCTCAAGGTGCCCCGCCGGGTGCTGCCGCCAGTAGTGACGTCCCAGCTTGCTCGACACCTCAAGCACCACGAACCGGTACGCCCACGTAGTGAAGCGGCTTTCGCCGCGGAAGCTGCCGAGCTTGCCGAGGATCGCCAGCATCGCGTCGTCAGCCGCCTGATGGGCCAGGTCGTCGAGCTCCCGGCCGGAGATCCAGGCTCCCGCTTCCCGGCGGCGCAGTTCGCGGACGGCGACCCGGACAAGCAGGCCGTGCAACCGGGCAAGCCCCGCCTCGCGGGCCGCGCCCGTCCCGGTGAGGGCGCTGAGCCATTCGGCCGATGCGTCATCCGGTGCCGCCGGAATCCCAGACGCATCCATGAGGCCAGCCTATGCTGCGGGCCGGCCAGCGGCGTATTACCAGCGGCGGGGCCCGAATTGGCGGTAGAGCCTTAGAAAACGGAGAACCCAAGCTCCGGGAGGTCGTCCGTGATTTCTTCGCATGACGGGCGAGGAATTTATGACAATCTGCAGAAACGTTTCGCGGTAATGCCGGAATGAGCGCCCGACGTTCTTGATGACCGTCACACGTTCTTAGACTCGGGTCGTGGACGCTCGCATTCTCGTTGTCGAAGATGACCTGACCGTGGCGGAGGTCGTCGTGGACTACCTGCGCCACGCCGGGCTGGAGCCCCGGCACGCGGTGGACGGGCAGGACGCGCTGGAGATCGCCACGGCGTGGCGGCCCGACCTGGTAGTGCTCGACCTGATGCTGCCGGGAGTCAGCGGCCTGGAGGTGTGCCGGCGCCTGCGTGAGGGGCAGGACGCCAAGGTGCCGCTGCCGGTGATCATGTTGACCGCGCTCGGCGAGGAGAGCGACCGCGTGGCGGGGCTGGAGAGCGGTGCCGACGATTACGTGACCAAGCCGTTCAGCCCGCGGGAGCTTACCCTGCGCGTGCAGGCCGTGCTGCGCCGGGCCCGCGCGGCCGACGCAGTGGCGGCGGTTACGCCGCAGCCTGTGCGCTCGGGGCGGCTGGAGGTCGACGTGGCGGCACGGCGCGCCCGCGGCGACGGCCGGGAGCTTGACCTGACGGTGCGTGAGTTTGACCTCCTCGCCTTCTTCGTCTGCCATCCTGGCCGGGCGTTCACCCGCGCCGAGCTGCTTGAGCACGTATGGGGCTGGTCGGTCGGCGACCTGTCGACCATCACCGTGTACGTCCGCCGGCTGCGCGACAAGGTCGAGCGGGAACCTGCCTCGCCGGCCCAGCTCCAGACGGTCTGGGGCGTCGGCTACCGCTGGGAGGCGAACCCGGCATGAGCGACCAGCTCCAGATTGTCCTGATCGCAGTGGGCTGCACGAGCGCCGTGGGCCTGGCGGGAATGGGCGTCATCCGGCTGCTGCGCCGGGCCTCGCTCCGCCTGTCCATCCAGGCGAGCGGCGCCGTGCCCGTGCTCGCGATCGTGGCCGGCACGCTCGGCAGCGCCGAGGCGATGTTCCTGTCTCAGCACGATCTCGGCGTCGTCGTGATGGTGTGCATCATCGCCGGCATCGTCGCGTCCGCCTTTGGCTGGCTGCTCGGGCGGCAGGTCGAGTCCGGCAGCGTGGCACTGCGGCAGGCCGCGCGGTCGCTCGGCGACGAGGCGGGTCAGTTCCGGCCCCCGGCGCTGCCGCTGGCGGCGGAGTTCGCGGCCGTGTCCCAGGAACTGACGGACACCAGCGCGAAACTCGCGAACTCCCGTGCGCGGGAGCGAGCGCTTGAGCAGTCCCGGCGGCAGCTGGTGGCCTGGGTCTCCCATGACCTGCGCACCCCGCTAGCCGGGCTGCGCGCGATGGCCGAGGCGCTTGAGGACGGCCTGGCCGCCGACCCGCCGCGCTATCACAAGCAGATGCGAGCCGAGGCCGAACGGCTGGCGACCATGGTCGATGACCTGTTTGAGCTGTCCCGCATCCAGTCGGGCGCCCTGCAGCTGTCCCCGGACCAGATCACGCTGGATGACCTGGTCAGTGACGTGCTCGCCAGCACCGAGGCGCTCGCGCGGGAGCACGGCGTGCGGCTGGACGGCAGGGCCACCGGGCAGCTAGCGGTCCGCGCGGACCCGCGCGAGCTGTCGCGTGCGCTCACTAACCTGCTGTCCAATGCCATCCGGCACACCCCGCCCGGGGGCTGCGTGCACGTCGAGGCGAGGCCGGAGGACGGGGACGCCCTGCTGGCGGTCGCCGATGGCTGCGGCGGCATCCCGGAAGCCGACCTGCCCCGTGTATTCGACCTGGCCTGGCGCGGCACCGACGCTCGCAGCCCCGCACCAGGAAGCGGCGCCGGGCTCGGCCTCGCGATCGTGCGCGGCGTCGTAGAGGCCCACCGGGGCAGCGTGCGCGTCCTGAATACCGGGGACGGCTGCTGTTTCGAGATGAGGCTGCCCGCCTGCTCTTAGTACTCGCATGATCTGAGGCTGACCGTCACGCCCGCTGACCCGCCTGAGCTGTGCGTTCTCCTCAGTTTGTAATGGGGCAGTGCCTTGCCGCCGTATGGGGCCGGTACATGTAATACACAGCGTGACCTCTATCAGCAGTCCGGACGTCAAGCCGCGTCCGCGCAGCGCTGGCCAGCCGGCCCCCGCCAGGCTGCCCTGG
>JAWWPV010000205.1:0-6823 GCA_033854775.1 Trebonia sp. | reverse complement strand
GACTACGAGGCGGACGACTACGACAGCCGCGGCGACGATTACCGCGACGACGATTACGAGGATGGCGGCCGCGCCGAAGAGGCGGGCGAAGTGCCGGCCCGGCCGACGACCACGCGCCGCCGGGCGCCGGTCTCCCGGGCGAGGAGGTGAGCGGGATGGTCCAAGCGGAGAACAACGGGCCGCTGAACCGGCTCAAGGCGGAGGCGGGCGGCCTGGTCAGCGTGCTCACCGAGCGCGCCATGTCGTCGGTGCGTGACCGGGTCGAGTCCGCCACCGGACGGCTCACCGATTACGTGGAGGACGATGGCGGGCCCGGCCTGATCGCCGCGGTCACCGGCGCCAAGAGCGTGGCCGAGGGCAAGAGTCCAGGCCGGGCTGCACTCAGCGCGGGCTTTGCGGGGCTGAAGGAGAAGGTGTCCGGCGTCTTGGGCAAGGGCAAGAGCGGCGGACGGCAGAAGCTGAAGCTCACCAACATCGTCGAATCCATCGAGGTGGGCGTCCCCGTCATGCTGGCCTACAACCAGTGGACCACCTACCGGGACTTCCCCTCCTTCACGAAGAAGGTCGAGAACGCCGAGCCAGCGGATGAGAACAAGAAGGTCAACTGGAAGGCGCAGGTCTTCTGGTCGCACCGGGAGTGGGAAGCCACGATCATCGACCAGCGACCCGACGAGCGCATCATCTGGCGGTCCAAGGGCCAGAAGGGGCACGTCGACGGCGCGGTCACGTTCCACGAACTCGCCCCCAGGCTGACGAAGATCGTCGTGGTCCTTGAGTACCACCCGCAGGGCATGTTCGAGCGGACGGGCAACCTCTGGCGAGCGCAGGGCCGACGGGTCCGGCTTGAGCTCAAGCACTTCCAGCGGCACGTCACCACCCACACGCTGGTCAACCCCGACGACGTCGAGGGCTGGCGCGGGGTGATCGAGGACGGCGAGGTGGTCAAGGACCACGAGACCGTGCTCGAGGAGGAGGACCGCGAGCGGGGCGAAGAGCCCCGCCGTGCTCCGGCACGCAGCGGCAGCCGCCGGCGCGCGCCCGCACGTACTCGCTAGGGCGCGACGCGCGGCGGAGCGCGGTAAACGCTCCGCCGCGCGGCTCGCGGCCAGCGAACGAAGGGACGGAAGGAATCAGGCAATGACCATCACCACGCAGCCAGGAGGCGGGAACTCGGCACGGCCGCAGCCGTCCGGGCTTGCCGACGTCATCGACACGATCCTGGACAAGGGGCTCGTGCTCGACGCCTACGTGCGGGTGTCGCTGGTGGGTATTGAGCTGCTCACGATCGACGCCCGCGTCGTGATCGCCAGCGTCGACACCTACCTGCGGTTCGCCGAGGCCGTCAACCGGCTCGACATCTCGCAGGAGAAGGAGGGCCTGCCCGGGCTCGTCGGCGGCCTTGAGCAGAGCGGCGCGCGTAACAAGACGAAGGGCGCCCTTGAGGCGGCAGGAGACAAGCTCCGCGAGTTCACGGACAACCAGAGCGGGGAGCGGGAGCGCACGGGACGGCGTTCCCGCGGCAAGGAGGGGGACTGACATGACCGCGCAGACGCAAGACAGGCAGCCAGGGGACGGGCGCACGGGCGTCTACGTCTACGGGATCCTGCCGGGCGACATCGAGATCGAACCAGGAGCGGTCGGCGTGGGCGACCCGCCAGGCGAGGTCAGGGCCGTCCGCTACCGTGACCTCACGGCGCTGGTCAGCGACGTGGACTTGGACCGCCCGCTCGGCCGGGCCGAGGACTTGTTCACGCACGAGGAACTGCTCGACTTGACCGCCGCCGACCTGCCCGTCCTGCCACTGCGCTTCGGCGCGCTGCTGACAAGCGACGACGCGGTGGCCGACGAGCTGCTCGGCCCGCACTACGACGAGTTCACCGCGGCCCTGCGGCAGCTCGACGGGCACGCCGAGTACGTCGTCAAGGGCCGCTACGTCGAGCGCGCGGTGCTTGAGGAGATCCTCGCGGGAAACCCCGAGGCGACGCAGCTTGGCGACCAGATCAGGGACGCCCACCCGGACGCCACGCGCGACCAGCGGATCCAGCTCGGCGAGATCGTCGCCGCCGCGATCGAGGCGAGGCGGGAGGCCGACACGCGCACACTCGGCGACGCGGTGTCCGGGCAGGTCACCGCTAGCGTGGTGCGGCCGCCCACCCACGAGCTCGACGCTGTCTACGCCGCCTTCCTTGTCGAGACGGGCAAGGCGGAAGCGCTCCGGCACGTGGTCGAGCGGCTCGCGGGCGAGTGGCAGGACCGGGTGGACCTCCAGCTGATGGGCCCGCTCGCCGCTTACGACTTCGTCGGAAACAGCGCGCCGACGGGAACTGAGGCGAGGTGAGATGGAGCCGCTGACGGCGCTGTTCCGGCTTCCGTTCCTGCCCCTCCAGGGAGTCATCAAGCTCGGGGAGCTAATCCAGGACGAGGCAGACCGGCAGCTGCACGACCCCGCCAGGATCAGGCACGAGCTTGACGAGGCGCAGCGGCGGTATGAGGCCGGCGAGATCTCAGATGAAGAGTTCACCCAGATCCAGGACGAGCTCGTGGGCACGGAGGTCGCTCCCCCGTCCGTGCCCGCGACGAGTGAGGACAGGAGCTGATCGACATGGCTGAGCGACGTCCCGCCACGGACGCGGCTGCCGACATAGCGCAGGACCAGCCGCAGCTGTCTGCGGCCGAGGCCGGCCGGGAAGGGCTGCGGCAGATCACCGAGCTCACCGGGAAGGACCCGGAGAGTGTCACCGGGGTGACGCGATCGGAGGATGGATGGCGGGTCACCGTGGAAGTGGTCGAGGACCGCCGGGTCCCGTCATCGACGGACATCCTGTCCACATACGAGACCGAGATCGCAGACGACGGCGAACTGCTGTCCTACCAGCGGGTACGGCGGTACTCGCGTGGCCGCGGCGACTACGGGGACGGCTGAGATGACCGGTGACAACACGGCCACGCCTGGCGCGGGCGCGGCACAGCTCTACAGGCCCGGGGACAGGTCCGCGGCCAGCGGCGGACGGTCATCCGCCAACCTCGCCGACATCCTGGAGCGCGTGCTCGACAAGGGCCTGGTGATCGCGGGCGATATCCAGGTCAACCTGCTGGACATCGAACTGCTCACGATCAAGCTACGGCTCGTGATCGCCTCGCTCGACACCGCCCGCCAGGTGGGCATCAACTGGTGGGAGAACGACCCGTGGCTAAGCGCTGACGCTGGCCGGCGCCCTGTGCGGGGGGAATCCGTGCGCGGGGAAGTGGACGAGGGGGACGGCGCCCGCGAGTTGCGGGAAGAGAACCGCCGGCTGCGCGGCCGCATTCGCAAACTGGAGTCGGGGCAATGAGCGAGGACGCGGGGGTCTGGACGTACGCGATCACCGAGGACAGCCACCTTTCCGGGCCCGGCGGGGAGGTGGACCTGTCCTGGGTTACCGGCGTCGGCGCGGCGAAGGTGCGCACCATCACGTGCTCAGGGCTGACCGTGCTGGTCAGTGACGTGAGCCTGGCGGAGTTCGGCGAGGCCGCACTGCGCAGGAACCTGGAGAACCTGGACTGGCTGGACGAGGTCGCGCGGGAGCACCATTACGTCATCGACGCCGCGGCGCGGATCTTCCCGCTGCTGCCGACCAGGCTCGCCACCGTCTACAGCGGCGAGGCCGCCGTGTGCGCCGCGCTCGGCAGCCGCCACGACCAGTTGTGCGACGCGCTGCGCCGCGTCGGGGGCCGCGTCGAGTGGGGAGTCAAAGCGTACGCCGAACCGGAACCGGACGCGCCGGCGGAACCGGACAAGGCGGAGCGCGCTGCGACGGGAGGAAACCGCGTCGGCGCGGACGCGGGCCGGGACGCGGGGCCGGGGAGCGGTGCCGGGCTGGCGTACCTGAAGCGGCGGCGTGGGCAACTCACCGCGGATCGGGAATCCAGGGTCGGCGCGGTGCACGCCGCGCAGGCCATACACGCGGACCTGACCGCCAAGGCCACCGACACGAGGCTCCACCCGCCGCAGTCAGCCCAGCTCAGCGGGGTCCGCCTGCCCATGCTCCTGAACGCGGCCTACCTGCTTGACGCGGCCGACGGCGCGACCTTCACCGCCGCGGTCGCGGGCCAGGCGACCGCGCATCCCGAGCTGCGAGTCGAACTGACCGGCCCGTGGCCGCCGTACTCCTTTGCGGACGATAACGATGACGGACACTGATCTTGCCAGGCCCGGCTATCCGGCCGACCGGATCTCGCTCGTTGACCTGCTCGACCGGGTTCTCGCCGGCGGCGTGGTGGTGACCGGCGAGATCACGCTGTCAATCGCTGACGTCGACCTCGTGGTGGTCTCGCTGCGGGCGCTCCTCACCTCGGTCAGCGCCCTCGTGGAGGCGGGCGCGGAGGGGGAATGATGAGCCGGCCAAGCCAGACGGGGCAGGCGGGCCAGCGGGTGCGGTACCGTCTCGACGCCGACGACGACCCGCGGTCCGCCGAGCGCGGGCTCGCGGCGCTGGTGCTCACGATCGTGGAGCTGCTGCGGCAGCTGATGGAGCGACAGGCGCTGCGTCGCGTCGAGGACGGTACCGTCACCGACGATCAGGCCGAGCGCCTCGGCTACACGCTGATGAGGCTAGAGGAACGGATGAAGGAGCTGCTCGATAAGTTCGGCCTTGAACCCGAGGACCTGAACATCGACCTCGGACCGCTCGGCCCCTTGCTGGACAAATGATCATTAGGCTTTGCCCCGCATGAAGTGTCACCGGACGATGAGGGCCAGGATGCCGCCCAGCGCCGCCACGCCGGTGACCAGCCAGGTGATGTAGTCGTTGATCACGCCGCTCTGGAAGCGCCGGGTCGCCGCCGTGAGGCCCGTGCCCGGCTGGTAGCCGCGCCGCAAGAGCGGGAGGCGGCGCCAGTAGAGGGCTATCAGGGCCAGGAGGACCGCGCCCGCGACCGAGCACAGGGCGGTGATGAGCGACGCCGCGGTGGCGGTCGCGGGAGCTTGGGGGTAGAGGGCCGCCGGGTGGGCGGTCCGCACGCCGTTCAGGACCAGGGACGCGTAGGCGCGCTGGTCCTCGAATCGGGTGGCCGCCGATTCCAGGGCCGCGGCCCACCGGGGGGTCATGGCCGCGATGCCCGCGGCCACGCCCAGTGCGACCAGGACGCACGGGGGGACCAGCATCGTCAGCGGGGTGCGCTGCCTGCCGGACTCGGTCTCCCCCGTCTCCTCGTTCGCCTCGGCCGCCATGCCGGGGTCCTCCCCCGGCGGGTCGCCGAGGCCGTAGAAGACGCCGCCCGCGAACCGGAGCACGGCGCCGGCGGTGAGCACCGTACAGGTGCAGAAAACGGCCGCGAGCCAGGGACCGCCGCCCACGCTGTCAGTGATCCAGCCCTTGCCGAGGAACGTGCCGAACGGCGGCAGGTCGGCCAGGCCGAGGGCGGCCAGCGTGAACATGACCCCGGTGACCCGCAGGTGCTTGCCCCGGCCGTGCAGCCAGGTCTCGTTGACCGAGTGCAGCCGGTGCAAGACGATGCCCGCGCCCAGGAACAGCGCGCCCTTCACGAACGCGTGGGCGAGCACGGACAGTGCGGCGCCCGCCAGGCCCAGCGGGGTGAGCAGCGCGAAGCCTGCGAGGAACATGCCGGAGTGGCTGATCGTGGAGAATGCGAGCAGCCGTTTTACGTGTCGCTCGCGGAAGCAGAACAGCGCGCCGACGATGGCGGTGAGCACGCCCAGGACAAGGAACACGTGCGAGATCGCGGCCCGGTGGCCGAGCGCGGCGCCGAACACCGACCAGTAGATCCGGGCGATCCCGTACAGGCCGAGTTCCACCATCACGCCGGAGAACAGCACGCAGACCGGCGTCGGGGCGACCGCGTGCGCGTCGGCGAGCCAGAAGTGGAACGGGACGATCGCCGCCTTCACCAGCAGCCCGGTGATCAGCAGCAGGAAGCCGATCACGACGAGGCCATCTGGGGGGCGGGCGGAGACGTACCGGGAGATCTGGGCCATGTTCAGGGCCCCGGTGCGGCCGTAAATCAAGGCAATGCCCGTCAGCGAGAGGTAGGCGCCGACGCTGTTGGTGATAGCGAAGTTGAGCGCGCCCTGGATCGGGCCGCGTTCCTCGGGGCGGTAGGCCGTCAGCGCGTAGGCGGAGACGCCCATCAGCTCGAACCAGACGAACAGGTCGAAGACGTCCCCGGCCAGGCAGAAGCCGCACACGCCCGCGAGGAAGGTGAGCATCAGCACGTGGAAATACGTGCCGACCTGAGGGAAGTACCGCCAGGCGAAGATCATCGCGGCCGTCATGAGCACCGCGCCGAGGCAGGCGAGGCCGGCGTTCAGCGGGTCCGCCTCGAAGTCGATGCCGACCGCCACGCCGCCCGACGGACGGAAGCCGGCGAACCAGTAGACGGAGCCCGCACTCGTTCGGAGGGCCAGGACGCCGAGCATGACGGCGACGGAGGCCGCGGTGACCACCGCCACCCAGTCGCGGACCCGCTCTTTATCCTGCAAAACCGGGCGGGCGGCGAGGAGCGCCGCCGCCACCAGCAAGGGGACCGTCACCACCAGGGCGAAGAGCTGGTCCATCAGCCCTTGAATTCCGCGAGCTCGTGCGGGTCGAGGGTGCCGAAGCGCTTGTGCGCCTGGATCGCGAACGACAGCAGCAGCGCGGTCACCGCGGCCTCGACCACCACGTCGGTGAGCGCCAGGGCCTGCACCACGGGGTCGACGGCCCTCGCGTGCGGCGAGATGTCGTAGAAGTAAGGCGCGACGCCGCCGGTCACGTAGCCGACGCCGAGGAGCAGCACGTAGGTCGAGGACTGCACCACGATCAGGCAGACGATCTGGTGGATGAGG
>JAWWPV010000204.1:0-2759 GCA_033854775.1 Trebonia sp. | reverse complement strand
CTCCAGCACGGCCCGCTCGGCCTCGGTCAGGTTCCCGAGCCGCAGCGCGACCACCTCGACCAGCCGGGCCGTGGGCCGCAGCTCACTCCGCAGCCGCCAGATGCCGCCGTCGGCAGCCAGCGCGCCGCCGTCCAGCGCCCCGGTCACCAGCTCCCGCAAGACCATCGGATTACCCATGCAGCGCTCAGCCAGCTGACGCAGCGACGCCGTGTCCACCGGCCCCCCGAGCACCGTGACCAGCAGTCCCTCGATGGCCGAGGCCGGCAGGGCGCCCACGTCGATCCGCTCGGCCAGGGCGTCCTTCCACAAGGCCACCACCGGGTCCGGCATCGTCTCACCCGACCGCACGGTGATCAGCACGGTCGCCGCCCCGGTCAGGGCCAGCTGGTGCACCAGCGTCGCCGACCCGCCATCCAGCAGGTGCGCGTCATCGACGAACAGCACGAGCGGGCGGCCCGTTCCCGTCTCGGCCAGCGCCTGGCTGTAGCGGCGCAGCAGCTCACTACGGTCCTCCCGGCCGAGGCCCTCGCCGCCCGGGTCGGGCGGCAGAAACGGCGCCAGCGCCCCGAACGGCAGCGCTTGCGACGCGCGGGTAGCGCTCGCCCGCGCGACTGCCATCCCCCGTTCGCGGGCCAGCTCCAGGTACTTCATGGCCAGGGTCGTCTTGCCCACCCCGGCCGGGCCCATGATGACCGCCCCGCGCCGATCGGCCACGGCGCCCGCAAGCTGGGTAAGCTCTTTGCTCCGGCCGACCAGCGGCCACCCGTCCACTCATGAAGTCTAGCCGGAGGCGGATTCGCCCCTGCGGTGCGCACCCCGCCGCCAAAATCAGTAGGGACTACCGAGGCGCGGATCGCCTCCGCCGAACAGACTGACATCGTGACTGACACCAACCTCACCTCCCGTCCCTACGACCCCGCCCACGGCCAGCCCAAGACCGCCAACGTCCTGTTCGCCGTCGAGGCGGCACGCCGCTGGGCAAGCGACGGCATCACCGCCAACGCGGTCCAGCCGAGGCCGGTCGCCGCCACCGGCCTGAACCGGCACCTAGGCCCTGACGCCCTGGCCGCCGTCCAAGCCTCAGCCCCATACGCAGAGACGCCGGTCGGATCAAGAGGGCGATACAAGACGGTCGCGCAAGGCGCGGCCACAACCGCCCTGGTCGCCACCTCCCCACAGCTCGACGGCATCGGAGGCCGCTACTTCGAAGACTGCAACCAGGCGCCAGTCCTCGACCCCGACCTCCCGAGTAACATCATCTTTGGTGTCGCCGCCTATGCACTAGACCCGGGCAACGCGAGGCGGCTGTGGGAGGTATCGCTCGAACTACTCGGCTCAGGCCATAAGCGCGCGTTCACGCGGCAAGCCAACCCCGCGGTCAGCTCGTGACCTCGGGCAATTCAGCGCCACCGCCGACTGCAGCCTCGGGCCAGCGCACTCGCATGAGCCTGGACCGCGCCGGCCAGGCCGCCGGCGCTCCTGGCCGGCGGCATCGCGTGCCCGGCCCGCGACGTCCGGAATCGGCCGGGTCTTACCGGCGGGAGACCCGCGCGGTCGCCGCCGCTGCCCTGCTCGCCCTGGCCGCTGGCGTCGTGTCCGACGCGTTCGCGAGCCAGTTCTGGGGCCATCATGCCCTGCTCGCCAGCCTCGCCTCGAGCGTAATCGTCGTGCTGCTGTCGGTCGCGCTGGTCAGTGAGGCCGTCGGTCGTCGCAGCCGCCAGCGCTGGCGGGTGCTCGCCCAGTACGTGATGCTCGAACTCGTCCGCAACGCGCGACTGGCCTGGACCGTGATGATGCAGCTGGCGGGCCTGATGCCACCGGACGCGCGGACCTCGGCGTCGATCGATGCCGCCGCCCTTGCGGTGGCCGACACTCCGCGCCTGGCCGAAGCGATCCGCGACCTGGTCACGGACGACGACCGGCGCCGGCTGCTGCACGAAAAGATCACCCGCTTCGCGCAGCACAGCGACGACGTGCTCAGCCGGTGGGCCGCCGTGATGCTCAACGCCGACGCGTACGCAGGCGTCATCGACCGGCACGTCGAGCTCGCGGCCGACATGGCCGGGCTGGGCAGCCTGCTCGACTACTTCGAGCCGACCGACAACGACAGCGGGCGGCGCCTCAAGGGCCAGAGCAACGCGGCCGTCCAGATCGAGGGCGAGTTCGACGACGACTGGCTCGTGGACAGAGTTGTGCAGATTACCCAGCTCGCCGAGGAACTCGACCGAGAGACGCTGCAGCTCGCTCTGCGCATCGTCCCCGTCCAGTGGTGGGCAGCGCGCCACGGAGACGCACACCTCGAGCATCCAGACGGACCAGCCTTCTTGCGAGTGCTCAGCGCTGGCGGCAGTCGCGGCGCATGATCCGCCGCGATTGGGTGATCCGCGCGGTCCCCGCGGCGGCCATCATCAGCGGGCCCGCGATGGCTGCGAGCAAGAGCGCCACGGCCGGCGACAGGCGCAGGTGCGCGCCCAGGAAGCTGATGTTGACAGCGTGCGCGTTCTGGATCATGAAGATCAGCACCACGACGGGGCGGCGGTGCCCGCGATCATGCGCGATGCGCATGCTGCTGATCCCGGCCTTGTGGTTGTCCTTTTCTTTGGTCATGGACGGGTTATGCCAGGTGTCCAGGCTGGCGTCGTAGTGCAGCGCCGGCCGGGGACGGCGAGCACGCCGCGGACTCGGCGGGTAGCCAGCGCGATCTAGGCGCGCTTGGGGATCGTCCGGTGCCTCGCCGCCGGGGAGGCGCGCGTGGTCGA
>JAWWPV010000203.1:0-6245 GCA_033854775.1 Trebonia sp. | reverse complement strand
GCGGGGCGCATCACGCCGTCGTGCTCGGGGCGGCCGCCGCCGCCTCGGGGTGCGAGCCGCTTGAGGCCGCGCGGATCGCGGCCTACCAGGCGGTCGCCGGGCCGGTCAGCGCGGCGGTCCGGTTGCTTGCGCTCGATCCGATGCGGGCCACCGGGATTCTCGCCGGGCTCGCCGGCGACATTGACCAGATCGCCGCGCGGGGGGCCGACTACGCCGCCGGGCCGCTCGGCGACCTGCCCTGCGCGTCCGCGCCGGCTCTTGACCTGCTGGCGGAAACGCATATCAGAGCGGAGGTGCGGCTCTTTGAGTCCTGACCACAACCAGGCGGACCACGGCTACGGCTCGCATGACCACAGCGTCGACCACCACGCGGCGCCGCCGCGCGCGGGGCGGGCGCTGCGGATCGGTATCGGCGGGCCTGTCGGCTCCGGCAAGACGGCGCTGGTCGCGGCGATCTGCAAGGCGCTGCGCGAGGACGTCGCCACCGCCGTGGTGACCAACGACATCTACACGACCGAGGACGCGGACTTCCTGCGCGGGGCCGGGGTGCTCGAGCTTGACCGGATCGTCGCGGTGCGGACCGGCTGCTGCCCGCACACCGCGATCCGCGACGACATCGCGGCGAACCTGGACGCGGTGGAGGACCTTGAGGAGCGCTTCTGGCCGCTTGACCTGGTGCTGGTGGAGAGCGGGGGCGACAACCTCACCGCGACGTTCTCGCGGGGACTGGCCGACCTGCAGATCTTCGTGCTTGACGTGTCCGGCGGGGACAAGGTGCCGCGCAAGGGCGGTCCTGGCGTCACCTTCTCCGACCTGCTGGTGATCAACAAGACCGACCTCGCGCCGCTGGTCGGCGCGTCGCTCGCGGTGATGGCGCGTGACGCCGCCGCGGTCCGCGAGGGGCGCCCGGTGCTCTTCACGTCGCTGCGCGAGGACCCGCTCGCGGCCGAGGTCGTCGCCTGGGTGCGGGCCGCCGCCGGCAAGACCGCCACGATTTAGTCCGAACGAGTGCGTGATGACACCCTCAGCAGCCCGCGGGCCTCAGGTCGCGGGGTTGGCCGCCGACAGGCGGTTCGTCAGGAACCGGGTGGCCGCAACCGCGTCGATCGAGGCCGTCGCGGGGCCTGGCGGGGTGACCCGGCTGCCGGTGCTGGCGTCGCAGGTGCCGCTGGTGCTGCGGCGGACGCCCGACTCCGTCTACCTGGTCGGCGGGGCGGCGGGGCCGCTCGGCGGAGACTCGCTTGCGCTGCACATCACCGTAGGGGCCGGTGCCTTCCTCCGGGTGCGGACCGCGGCGGCGTCGATCGCGCTGCCCGGGCTCGACGGGCTTGAGTCGGTCCTGCAGGTTTTCGTGACCGTCGGAGAAGGCGGGCGTTTTGAGTACCTGCCGGAACCGGTCGTGGTCACGGCGGGGGCGCGGCACGCGACCCTCGTGGCGGCGACGCTCTCTGGCGGCGCTTCGCTGGTGCTCCGCGACGAAGTGCTGCTCGGACGGCACGGCGAGGCCGGCGGAACGGCCCGGTCGGTGCTGCGGGTTTCCTACGCGGGACGGCCCCTGCTGCGTCACTCCCTTGAGGTGGCCGGCACCGACCCGGCCAGCCTGGGGCCTGCTCTGCTGGCCGGGCACCGGGCGGTCGGCACGCTGCTGCACGTGAGCGAATCCGCGACGGCCGAGATCCCGGTACCGGCCACCCCGGAGGTGGCGGTCATGCCGTTGGCCGGCCCGGCGGTTCTCGTCACCGCGCTCGCCCATGACGCCGTGACGCTGCGACGGCGGCTGACCACTCCGTAAGTGGCCAGGGCCGGGCGCGGGTCAGAACTGGTCAGTCACTGCGATTAGGCGGGGATCGCCGCGTACGCGGTCGTGCTTGGCAGGCCGACCGGGCCAGGGTGGAGGCGCAGGAGGCGGCCGGCCAGGGGCTGCGCCTTCAGCTCCGCTTCGGTCAGGCCGACGCTCGCGGTTGTCACGTAGAGGTCGCTCATTCCCGGGCCGCCGAACGCGCAGCTGGTGGGCTGCGAGACGGGAACCTCGATCACCGCGTCCTGGCCACCGTCCGGCGCGAACCTGCGGAGCACGCCGCCGCCCCACATGGCGACCCAGACATAGCCGTCCGCGTCTACCGTGAGCCCGTCGGGGACGCCGTCGAAGGCGGACAGGTCGGCGAAGGCGCGGCGCTGGAACGCCTCGCCCGCGGCGGGGTCGTAGTCGAACACGTCGACCCGGCGCATCGGGGAATCGACGTAGTACATCCGCACCCCGTCCGGTGACCAGCCCATCCCGTTGGAGACCGTCACGCCCTTGACCACCGTGGTCAGGACGCCTCCGGCATCGAGCCGGTACAGCTCGCCGAGCGACTCGCTCTCATCGACGTGCATGGAGCCGACCCAGACCCGCCCCGCCGGGTCCACGCCGGCGTCGTTGAACCGGACGCCGGCGCGCGCGGGCACTTCCGCGATGACCCGCGTGGTCCACTGCTCCCCCCGCTCCGCGGGCAGGTGCAGGGCGAGCCTGGTGCCGCCCGCGGTCAGGATTCCCCCGCCGAAGGCGGGGAACGCGGCCGACACCGCGCCGAGCTCGATGGTGACCGTCTCGCCTGACGGGAAGTAGGTGCGGTGCAACTGGCCGCGGTGGATGTCCACCCAGAGCAGGCAGTCATCTTCCGGCACCCAGTACGGGCCCTCGCCGAGCACCGCCACCACGTCGCCAACCGGCGCGGCGACTGCCGCCGTGCGCACACTCACCACTGCGATCCCCCTTGCGCTTCGTCCCTGACAGACATTAACGAACGTCTACCCCAGTCCGGTGACCAGTACCACAACCGGCGGCCGGTCATCGCCGGCGCAGGCGGGGCATTACCTTCATCGGGGGTTTGTTTACCGGTAAGTAACTAGACGGTACTTGGTGCTTACGATGGACGCGAGGGGGCCCTTCGCGGGCTCCGGGAAGGAGCTGTCGTCCATGAGCGGTGTTCTTGACGCGCGTAATCGTGATTCGGCGATCCAAGCCCTGGCGGCGGGGCCGCTCGACGTGCTGGTCATCGGCGGTGGCATCACCGGAGCCGGAGCCGCGCTCGACGCGGCGTCGCGGGGCCTGCGGGTCGGCCTCGTCGAGTCCCGCGACCTGGCGGCCGGCACCTCCTCGCGGTCATCCAAGCTGATCCACGGCGGGCTCCGCTACCTGGAGCAGGGCGACTTCAAGCTGGTCAAGGAGGCCCTGCGGGAGCGCGACCTGCTGGTGAGCAGGCTGGCGCCGCACCTGGTGCGGCCGGTGCCGTTCCTCTACCCGCTGTACAGGAAGGTCGTCGAGCGGCCCTACGTCGGCGCGGGGCTCGTCATTTATGACGCGATGGAGGGGGTCAAGCGGCCCGTTCCCCACCACCGGCACCTGACCACGCGGGGCGCGCTCCGCCGGGCGCCCGCGCTGCGGCCCGACCGGCTGGCCGGCGCGATGGTGTACTACGACGCCCAGGTGGACGACGCGCGGTACACCGTCACCGTGGCGAGGACGGCCGCCAGGCACGGCGCTCAGGTCGTCACCAGGGCCAGCGCCGTGTCGCTGCTGCGCGACGGCCCGCGGGTGACCGGCGCGGTCGTCCGCGACGAGGAGACCGGGCGCGCCTTCGACGTGCGCGCTTCCTGCGTGATCGTGTGCGCCGGGGTGTGGTCGGACCTGGTCCACGAGGCCAGCGGCGTGCGGGCGGGCTACCAGGTGCGGATGTCCAAGGGCGTGCACCTGGTGATGCCGCGGTCCGCCATCGACGCGGACACCGGGATGATCGTGCGGACGAGCAAGAGCGTGCTGTTCTTCATCCCCTGGGATTCACGGTGGATCGTCGGCACCACGGACACCGAGTGGTCGGGTGACCGGGCCGAGCCCGCCGCTACGGCCGAGGACGTCGACTACATACTCCGCGAGGCCAACCGCGTGCTTGCCAGGCCGCTGACCCGCGCGGACGTGCTCGCGGTCTACGCCGGCCTGCGTCCGCTCGTCGCGGAGCGGCCGGCCGTCTCCCGTGCGGGAGACAAGGGCGGCGGCGCGGAGAAGCCCACGACCAAGCTGTCCCGCGAGCACGTCGTGGACACGCCGGTGCCTGGCCTCGCGTCGATCGCCGGCGGGAAGTTCACCACCTACCGGCTGATGGCAAGGGACGTGGTGGACGCCGCGGTCGCCGACCTCCCCGGCCCGGTGCCGCCGTCCGTGACGGGCCAACTGCCGCTGCTCGGCGCCGACGGGCTGGCCGGGGTCCGCGCGTCCGCGGCGCGGCTCGCGTCCGACTACGACGTGCCGCCTGCCGTGTCCTCGCATCTAATCGCGCGCTACGGCTCGCTCGCGTCCGAGGTCCTCGACCTGATCCGCGAGGACAAGACGCTCGGCCGACCGCTCATCGAGGGACATCCTTACCTCCGCGCGGAGGTCGCCTACGCGGTTACCCACGAGGGCGCGCTGCACGCCGAGGACGTCCTCGCCCGCCGGGTCCGGCTGCTCATCGAGTCGTCCGACGCCGGGCTGTCCGCCGCGCCGGAGGTGACCGCGATCATGGCCGGGCTGCTTGGCTGGAACCGCAGGCGCCGTGCCACCGAGCTCCGCCGCTACCAGGACTATGCCAGCGCCAACGCCGCCGCGCTGCGGACCCCCGCACCCCAGCTTGAGCCGCCGGTCGCGGTCGCCGTCCCCGCGTAGGGCATTTCTGCGGGGGCGGCTGACATGCTTGACGGGTGACTGACGAAGAAGGGACGTCCGCCGAGACGCCGGCCAGGATGCAGGATGCCACCAGGGACGAGGGACCGCAGTTCGCGCTGCCGCTCGTCATCCGGGTTGACCGGGCTGCGCCGCCGGCCAGGACCGATGCGCTTGAGGGCGCGGCGCGCGCGGTGCTGCGCTTCCTGTCCGACCCTCGGGTCACCGAGCCAGCGGGTGAATGGGCCGCGGCGGCGCGGGCCTGGGAGGACGCGCGGATCCGGAAGGTCGTCAGGCGGGCGCGGGGGGCGGCCTGGGAGAGGGCGAGCGCGCTGCCGGGGATCACGGTGGCGCACCGCTCGGCCGAGATCCGCGTCTACCCGCCCGTGCCGGTGGATGAGTGGCCCGCCGACCTGGCCAGGCTGCAAGTGTCGGGAACCGATTTCGAAGATCCGCGGCCGCCCGGGGAGCCCGCCGCGGGGACGCCGGTCCTCTGGATGAATCCTGAGCTGCCCATGACGGCGGGGAAGGCCATGGCGCAGGCCGGGCACGGGGCCCAGCTGGCGTGGTGGGGACTGTCACCACGCACCCGTTCTGAATGGCTCGATGTTGACTTTGACCTCGCCGTACGGGCCGCGGGCAAGGAGCAGTGGGCGGAGCTGCTCGCGAGCGGGCTGCCGGTAGTGACCGACGGCGGGTTCACCGAGGTGGCGCCCGGGTCGGCCACGGTGGTGGCGGATCATCCGGCGCTGCGAGCGCTGCTTGGATCGTCGCGATGACCGGGAATTTTGTGCCGCTAGCGCCTGGTGTGAATATCCGTAAATAGGTGTCGCCGGGCCGCCGGCGGTTATCTCGGCGTTTGCCACTTTTCTCGGGCCACGTGCGGTTTTCGCGGTATGTCGCCCGTAGGATTCCCCCTACACCGCTTCGCATGTGGGAGGGCAGCGAACATGGGTGCTCGGCGTGCTTGGGCACCGGTCCTCACCGGATCCGTCCCTCCGCTTGCCCCCTTCTACCACGCGCGGCAGGAAACCGGGTTCGACCTGGCCGACGCGCTGCGGCCGGGTGAGACGATCCTCCTCGTCCCCGCGCTGCTCGGGACGGGCGGGACGGGAAAGACCCAGCTCGCGGTCGGATTCGCGCACGCGATGTGGGCGGCGCGGGCGGTTGACCTGCTGGCCTGGGTTCCCGCCGGAAACCGGAGCGCGATCATCGCCGGCTACGCCGTGGCGGCGGCTGACCTGGACCTGCCGGCCGACGAGCAGCCGTCCGCCGGCACGGCCGACAGCGCCGCGCGGCGTTTCCTCGACTGGCTGCGCACGACCGAGCGCCGCTGGGCGGTGATACTCGACGGCGTGGCCTCCCCCGTCGACATCGACGGGCTATGGCCGGGTGGCCCGGCGGGGCAGGTCGTCGTGACCAGCAGGCTGCGGGAGTCGGAGCTCGCCTGGTCCGGCGCCAGCGTGACCGCCCACGCCGTCGCCGGGTTCAGCAGGCGCGAGGCGCTCGGCTACCTCAATGCCCGGCTCACCGCCTTCCCCGACCAGCGGATCGAGGCGCTTGACCT
>JAWWPV010000202.1:0-15970 GCA_033854775.1 Trebonia sp. | reverse complement strand
GCCCAGGTCTTGAGGCCGCGCATCATTTGGTGCAGGGAGAGACCGAGGTCGGTCAGCTCGTAGGAGACCGTGACGGGCACGGTCGGCGTCGCAGTGCGGGTGATCAGGCCGTCACGCTCCAGGGAGCGCAGCGTCTGAGTGAGCATCTTCTGGCTGACGCCCGCCAGCAAGCGGGACAGCTCCGAGTAGCGCATCGACCGGGGCTCACCGGCGCAATCGGCGCCCAGCCGATGCGAGCCGTCGCTGCCCAGCGCGGCCAGGACCAGTGTGACCCACTTGTCGGAGAGACGGTCGAGCAGCTTGCGGCTAGGGCATCCCGCCAGGAAAGCGTCATATTCCGCCTTGGTCTGTGCCCTCTTCTGGGCCGCCGTCATCGTTGCCATCGACCGCTCCTCTAACCCGTGGGTGCCTTACGCACTCCGAGGTGCCTACTTCCTGTCAGGAAGTAACGTACCAATACTGATGCAAGGAGCCCCTAGGCACCACCACCCAGCTCAACACGAAAGACAGAGGCATGAGCACGCTCTCCACTTCGCTTCCCGGCGGCACCTGGACCCTGGGCGACCTGACCGTCACCCGGTTCGGCTACGGCGCTATGCAGCTCGCCGGCCCCGGGGTCATGGGGCCGCCCGCCGACCACGACAGCGCACTCGCCGTCCTCCGCGAGGCCGTCGACCTCGGCATCACCCACGTCGACACCAGCGACGCCTACGGGCCGCGCGTCACCAACCAGCTGATCCGTGAAGCGCTGCACCCATACCCCGAATCGCTGCACATCGTGACCAAGGTCGGCACGACCCGGGACTCCCACGGCGGCTGGCCCCCGGCCCGGCGGCCCGAGGACCTGCGCCGCTCCGTCAACGAGAACCTTGAGAACCTCGGCCTTGAGGCGCTCGACGTGGTCAACCTCCGGCTCGGCAACGCCCGGGGACCCCAGCCCGGCTCGCTCGCCGAGCCGTTCGAGACGCTCGTCGAACTCCAGCAACAGGGCCTGATCCGGCACCTCGGAGTAAGCAACGCGACGGCGGAACAGGTCGCCGAGGCACAGGCGATCGCGCCGATCGTATGCGTGCAGAACATGTACAACCTCGCCTACCGCCAAGACGACAAGCTGATCGATGAGCTCGCCGAGCAGGGCATCGCCTACGTGCCCTTCTTCCCGCTCGGCGGCTTCAGCCCACTCCAGTCCTCGGTGCTCTCCACCGTAGCCAGCCGATTGGACGCGACGCCGATGTCGGTCGCCCTAGCCTGGCTGCTGCAGCGGTCGCCGAACATCCTGCTAATTCCTGGCACCTCGTCGGCGGCGCACCTGCGGGAGAACGTCGCCGGCGCGGGACTCCCGCTCTCCGACGAGGAGCTCGCCGAGCTTGACGAGATCTGGCACTAGCGGGGGTATCCGCCGGCGTCAGCCGCCGCGGGCAGCGGATGCATGCGTGGCCGTGTGCGTTTGCGTCCCGGGGCGAAATCGGGGATGCTCCCCGGCGGCCAAGTTGGATCGCGACCGGTCCCTGCCGTCCCACTTGCCTGGTTCGTCCGGTGCCCTGCTGCGCGGACCGGCGCTTTAGCGCGGAACCTATTTTTATCGTGGAAAATTTTCACTTGTATGGGCCCGTTGGTTTTCGAGTTGCGCGTGCCGGGCGTGTCGTGGTCCCGCGGGTGGTCGGTTTCGCGCCTTGGCTTTGGTTCGGGCGGGTCCTGGCGTGCCGTTGACGGCTGTGATCGCGGGTCATCTGGGCGCCTGGCCCCCGGAGGCCGGGAGATTGGCCGCTTCTGCCCCGGTGTGCTGGTGCCGCGGGCCGGCTGTTTTCATGATCGCGGGTCATCGGGGGCGGATATCGCCACTTTTGACCCGCAGTAATTTAACGACCGGATTATGACCGGTGATTTGTTCTATTTTGTGGCGATGATGCGGTGGTTCGCGGGGTGTTCCCCGCGATGACCCGCAGTCACGGCCGCGGGCGGCCGGCGGCCCGCAGGGCACCGGCCCGGCCACGCTAATGGCGCTAGCAGATCGCGAGCAGGCCAGGCCAGGGCAGGGCAGGGCACCGAGATGGAAACTGGCCAGCCGTTACTTCGCGCTAGCGGGAGGCGTGGAACGCGGCGCGGTGCCGGGCGAGGACATCGGCACCGAAATCGCCCTCGGGGTCGCGCCACACGGTGTGCACGTGGTTGACCTCACGCTGGGTGTTGTCGTACTCCGCGAGCAGGCCGGGCCCTTGCAGGCGGTAGTAGTGCGGTTGCCCGCGCTCGGTTCCGCCCGCCCAGGCGAAGTGCACGCCGTGCAGCTTGTCGTCGGCGAACTTCGCCGCCTCCCGTTCGGCGAGTTCATCGGGGATCCTGCCGAGAAAGACGTGCAGCAACGCTCGCAGCTGTTCTCGCTGGGCGGCGGGCATCGCGACGGCCGGCACTCCCTTCGGCGCCGCTGTCAGGCGCACCGCCGCACGGTGCTCCGGCGCCGTGCCCGCCTTCTCTTCCGCCGTGCGGTGCATGGACTCCGCCCGCTCGGACAGGCGGGGGTCGGTGAACCGGCCGCGCCAGATCTCGGGCAGCGGCAGTACCAGATCGCCGTCGCGGACCCGCGGCCGGTTGCCGCCGACGATGTCGACCGGCGCCACCGGGGACAGCAGCGCGCGTGCGGCCTGCTCGTCATCGAGCGACCGGACCAGGTCGCGAGCCAGGTCCTCGGCCGCGCCGAGCGGGCGCAGCAGGTGCCCGCCAAGCAGCGGCGACTGCGCGGGATCCGCCCCGAGGAAGCAGGGCGTGCTCGCTTGTACCCGCCCGTCGGCGATCACGTGCTGCACGGAGACGTGATGGCCGCCGAACCGCCACGACCACGGGCCGTCCGCGCCCGGGTCACCGAAGACCCGCAGCCAGTACAGCTGGGGATCGCGACCGCGTTCACGTCCCCAGTCGACCTGCCAGTCATCGACCTGGTCGAGCACGTTCTCCAGCCCCATGATCGTCGAGACGGTCACGTAGCCGGGACGGGACAGCCCGGTCGCGACGAGCCGCATCGTGAGGCGCTGCTGCGCGGGGCGCATCCGGGTGAGCGGTAGCCCGCCGTGGTCGGTCGGGGTGTAGTACCAGCGGTGCCGCTCCTCCTGCGACGGCCAGGGCAGCCAGGCGTCCGCGCGCTGCGTGTCGTCGAGGCTGTCCAGCCAGGCCTTCGCGGCGTCGGCCATGCGGCCGACCAGGTTTCGGTGTGTCATGGCGTCCTCTTGCGCAGTGTAAGCCCTGTGCCGCGCCAAAACCCGTTCATAGCCGCTGACCTGGCGTTTCGCACTCGCTAGGCTGGGGCACCCGCTGAACAAGCCGCTGGCTCACGCGGGCACGTGGCAGGTACATAACAGGTGCCTTAGCATGCATGGATTGCTATATGTTAATATATGTATGAGTGATGAAACCCGGACGCGAAGGACGACCGCAATGCCAGACACCCAGCACGCCACGCATAACGACCACCAGCACGCCCACGGCGAGGACTGCGGCCACGTCGCGTTCCCGCACGACGGGCACACCGACTACGCCCACGACGGGCACGTTCACCATGTCCACGGCGACCACGTCGACGAGTGCGCGCCGGCCGGCCACGTGACGCACGAGGCCCACGCGCACGAGCACGGGCCGCAGTGCGGCCACGTGGCGTTGCCGCACGAGGGGCACACCGACTACCTGCACGACGGGCACCGGCACGCCGCCCACGAAGGGCACTGGGACGACCACTGACCAGCCGGCCGCGCGCGGGAGGAACGGTTTCGGCCGGGGAGGAACCACGAACCCGTTCGGAATGATGACTGGCAGCGGAAACATGGTGAAATCGTCATATGCTAACTTGCGCACATGACGACACCTGGCCAGCCCGATCCCTCGCTTGAGGCCGCCAGCGAGCTGCTGCGGGCGCTTGCCTCGCCGGTCCGGCTGGGGATCGTGCGGGAACTGGCTGGCCACGGCAGGGCCGTGCACGAGCTCGTCGCGGCGCTCGGGGTCAGCCAGCCGCTGGTCTCCCAGCACCTGCGGGTGCTGCGCACCTCCCGCATCGTAAGTGCCAGGCGGCACGCCCGTGAGATGGAGTACTCGCTGACCGACGAGCACGTCGCGCACATCGTGCTGGACGCCATCAGGCACGCGTCCGAGGAGTGACCGTGGCCGGGCACGTGGTGAAGAGCCAGCTTCAACCCGGGTGTCCCGCAGCGAGATGCTCCCCGCCGCGGGACACCCGGACACTTCTCAACTTCATCCTCGCGAAGTGCCACCGGTAAGACTGCCCATGACCAGCATGAAGGGTGGCAGGGCGCGAGCTAGGCCGACGCCGCCACGGCGGGAGCGAGGGCCCGCAGGCGGGGCAGGATCTCGGTGCCGTAGAGGCGGAGGAACTTCTCCTGGTCCGGTCCTGGCGCGTGGAAGACAAGGTGGTTGAAGCCGAGGTCAAGGTAGGTCTTGATCTGCTCAACGTGCTCGTCGGGGTCGGTGGAGACGATGAAGCGGCGCGCGGTCTGCTCAGCCGAGAGATCGTCGGCCAGGCGCTGCATCTCAACCGGGTCCTCGACGCCCGCTTTCTGCTCCTGGGTCAGGCCGAGGGCGCCCCAGAAGCGGGTGGCCTGCATGGCCGTGTCGCCGTCGCGGTCGAAGGAGACCTTGACCTCGATCATCATGTCGATGTCCGCCACGTCGCGGCCGGCCTTCTCGGCGCCCTCGCGCACCGCCGGCAGCAGTGTGTCGGTGTAGAGCTCAGGGGCCTTGCCGGAGGTGGTGATGTAGCCGTCGCCCACCCGCCCGGCGTAGCGGGTCGCCGCCGGGCCCGAGCCGGCCAGGTATATCGGCACGGGCCGCTCCGGGCGGTCGTAGACCGTGGCCTTGTCGGTGCGGTAGTAGGTGCCCTCGAAGGTGACCCGGTCCTCGGTCCACAGCTGCTTGATCAGGCTGACCGCCTCCCGGAACCGGGCGAAGCGCTCCTTGCCGTCGGGCCACTCGATCCCCAGCGCGACCTCGTTGAGCGACTCGCCGGTCCCCATCCCCAGGACAACCCGGTCCGGGAACAGGCAGCCAAGGGTCGCGAAGGACTGGGCCACGATCCCCGGGTGGTAACGGAACGTCGGGGTCAGCACCGAGGTCCCCATGACGATCCGCTCGGTCCGCGCCCCCAGCACCCCCAGCCACGACATGGCGAACGGGGCATGCCCGCCGTCATGACGCCACGGCTGCAGGTGGTCGCTGACGAACACCGAGTCAAACCCGCACTCCTCGGCCAGCACGCCGTAGCGCAGCAACTCCGTTGGCGCGAACTGCTCGTTCGACGCCTTGTACCCCAACTTCAGCATTGGGAAGATCTCCTCGTGTGGATGGTCGCGGCCGGGGTAGGCCACGGCGGCCTCCCCCGGGTGCATTCCGCCTATCTCTAAGACCGGAAGCGGCTGATCACTTCCTTGCCAAGCAACTCAATCTGGTCGAACCACCGGTCGAACTTGAACCGGAGGTCGAAGACCAGGTGCTCGGTTCCGACCTCCGCGAACCGGTGCAGTTCCCTGATGGCGTCATCGGGCGTGCCCACGATCAGCTGCCCGGACAGGTCCTCCGCCGTCTCGAACCGGCCAGACGGCGGCTTCACCGCGTACTTGGCCTTGTTGGCCCAGGCCAGCAGGCCGGGGATGTTCACGTGCTGGAGGGCCTCGTCGCGGGTCCGCTCGACCGAAGTGGGCGGGATCACCGCCACTGTCGGCATCGGCTTGCCCGCCTCGCTCGATAGCTGCCGCATGGTCTGCACTCGCTTGTCCAGCGTCGCCATCGAGATCCGGCCCGGCATCCACCCGTCGCAGAACTCGACCGCCAGGCGGGCCGAGCGGGGGGTGGCACCGCAGTACCAGAAGGGGATGCGACCGCCCACGGGCTTCGGCTCGATGGTCACGTCGTTGAAAGTGAAGTTGGCGTCGGAGTAGTCGACGTTATTCTCGGTGAAGACGCGCCGGAGGATCTCGGCGTTGGAGCGGACCAGCTCGACTCGGTCGCGGTCCCCCCACTCGATCGCCGCGAACTCGTGGTCGAAGGTACCTGCGCCGAATCCGAGGATCAGCCGCGGCCCGACGAGCTGGGTGATCGTGCCCGCCATGAGCGCAGTGACGAGCGGGTGCCGGAACGGGATCAGCGATCCTGTACCCAGCTCGACTCGCTCGGTCACGGCGCCGATCGCGGTCAGGGTGGTGAGCGCGTCGTAGAAGGTCCGGTTCGGCTTCTCCATCTCGCCGTGCGGCTCGAAAACGAGGTGGTCGCGCACCCACACCGAATCGAAGCCCAGCTGCTCGGCCAGGATCGCGCCGTCGATCAGGTTCGTTCGCGACGCGTGCTCGCCGAAGTGCGGTAGCAGCAGCCCGAATTTCATCAGATGAACACCTCGCTCTTGGTGGCCAGCTTGCCCTGGCCCGGACTCCCGGTGACCTTGCCGTCCGCGAAGACCTCGGCCCCGCGCACGTAGGTCGTCTCAATCGCCGCGCTCACCTGGCGGCCGTCGTAGCAGGTCCAGCCGATCTTGGACAGGACGTCGTCGTTGCTGATCGTCCAGTCGGCGCTCATGTCCGCGATAACGAAGTCGGCGTCGTGGCCCGGGGTGAGCGCGCCCTTCTTTCCGGCCAGCCCGAACTTGCGGGACGGGGCCCACGCCATGAGTTCCACGACCCGCTCCAGGGTGAGCTGGCCCTTGTTGACCGCGTCCAGGGCCAGCGGGTAAAAGTACTGGATCCCTGGCGTGCCGGTGTGGGAGCTCCACATCTGCGTCCAGCCGATCTCCTTCTCCTCGCGGGTGTGCGGGGCGTGGTCGGAGGAGAACATGTCGATCGTCCCGTCGCGCAGGCCCTCCCACACCGCCTGCCGCCCCTCGTCGGGGACCCAGTACGACAGCGCGTACGGTCCGAGCCGCTCGACGTCCTCCCAGGTGGACAGGAACGGCAGCCAGTGGTTCACCTCGCAGGTGACGTCGATCCCCCGCGCCTTCGCGCGCCGGATTGCCGCCACCGAGCGCGCCGTCTGTATGTGCGCTAGGTGGACCGGGCAGCCGGACGCCTCCGCCAGCCGCAGCACGACGTCGATCGCCGTGTCCCAGATGACGCCGTCGCGGGCCGCGTAGGCAGTGGCGTACCCCTGCGGGGTGTTCTCCCCGCGCGCCAGGTACTCGCCCTCGATGTAGTCCATGAGCGACTGGTCGTGCGGGTGGACGATGAACCGCTTGCCGGTGGTCGCGATGATGTCCATCGTCTTGAGCAGCTCACCGTGGCCGTGCATGCCGGTGCCGGCCGGGTGCGGGTAGGTGCGGCCGGTGTCGACCACCATGTAGACCTTGAACGCGTTGATGCCCATGGCGGACATCGGGACCAGTTCCTCGGCCACGGTGGCGGCCGGGTTGTGGTTGTAGTCGACGATCGACTTCTGCTGGTAAAGGTCGAGCACCTCGCGCAGCGTCTGCACCGAGTTCGTCGGCGGGATCAGGTTCGGCATGCCGAAGATGGTCGTCACGCCGCCGGCCGCGGCCTGCAGGGTCGTGGTGTGGATGTCTTCCTTGTGGGTCAGGCCGGGCTCGCGGGTGTGCACGTGAACGTCGACCATGCCGGGCAGCACGACCTTGCCGGCGGCGTCGAGGACCGCGGCCGCGTCGACCGGCGTGTCGTGATCGACCACGCCGACGACCTTGTCCCCGTCGACAAGCAGGTCGGCCTTGACCGGGCCGCCTGGAAGGTAGATGGTGCCGCCGCTGACTCGCAGGTTGACGCTCATGCGCTTACCTCCATGGCTTGTTCTTGGTAATCGAGATTGGCGCTCCGGGTGATGATGTCCGCGGGGCCCAGGTACCGGTTGAACCAGCCGACTAGCTGCGGCGTGGTCGCCTCCCAGTAGCGGTCGTAGGAGGCGTAGTGGGTGGTATGCCGCTGCAGCAGCAGTTGCTTGGGGCCACGGGCGGCCTCGTAGAGCGCGACCGCGTGGTCGGTTGGCGTCGTGGCGTCGTCCTCCACGGCGATCACCAGCAGCGGCGTCGTCACGGTCGCGGCGGCCGCGGCCGGCCGGTAGTCGATGATCTCCTGCGCGCACGACAGGCGGACCTTGGTCGGCACCCGGCCGTCGACGTCGGCCTTGACCGTGGTGGCCCGGCGCTCGGGGGTCGGGACCATGATCTCCTCGCGCGGGTTCACGAGCCGGCCGCTGCCGCCCGTCGCGGCGCGCTCGGCGCGGTCGGCCCGGATCTCCTCGAGGAAGGCCAGCCACTCGTGCTCGCTGCGCATCCGGTGCAGCCAGTCGCCGCCGTCGGCGACCGGAAGCTGGCTCACGGCCGCCCGGACGCGGGGATCGCTGGCCGCCAGCATGATCGCGTTGCCGCCGCCGGTGCCGCCGCTGCCGAACACGCCGATCGAGTCAGCCGCGATGTCCGGCCTGGACTCCAGGTACGTGACGGCGCTCATGAGGTCCTCAAGCTGGCGACGTGGCGAGAGCACCGTGCGGTCGCCCGCAGAGTCGCCGAAGCCCCGGTAGTCGAATATCAAGACGGCGAACCCGGCCGCAGTCAGGGCCTCGTGGTAGCGGACGTAAAGGGCGGCGTCCTTAAGGCCCATCCACCCCGGCCCCTGCACGATCGCGCGCAACGGCCCGGCTGCGTCGTCCGGCAGCCGCAGGAGGCCGCTGATGCGGTCGCCGTCGCTGTACCAGGACACGTTCTCGGTCTTCATCGTCACCTTTGCTTCTCGGATTCGTCGGGCTCGTCTGGCGGTGTGTCGCCGTAGAGCAGGTTGTCGACGCCCGCGCTGACCTCTTGCAGGTGCTGGCGCAGCCACCTCTCGGCCTGGTCGAGGTCGCCGTTCGCGACGTGCTCGACGAGCTGGCTGTGCGTCGCGTGACCGGCACCGGAATGCGAGACGCGCCAGCCGAGCAGGTACCGGCCGACGCTGCTGCGCAGGCCCTCGATCAGCTCCGTGGTACGGGGGGCGTTGCTGGCGTCGTAGAGCTCCCGGTAGAACTGGACCCTCTTGTCCACGAACGGGTCGCCCTCCGCCTCGGCGTCGAGCTCGGCGGCGAGGTCACGCAGCCGGGCGACTCGCTCCGGCGTCATCGTGGCCATCGACCTGCGCAGCGCGTAGGTCTCAAGCAACCCGCGCAGCTCATATATCTCGGCGATCTCGCGATGGGTCAGCGACTGCACGACGTAGCCCCGCCGCGGGTGGAACTCGACGAGGCCCTCGGCCTCCAGCCGGACCAGGGCCGCGCGGACCGGCAGCCGGGAGACGCCGATGGCCGTGGCCAGGGCCTCCTGCCGCAGCCGCTCGCCGGGCGAGAACGCACCGCTGAGGACGGCCTCGCGCAGCACCTCGTACACCATGTCACCGATGGAGCGGTAGCCACGGCCCAGGCGGGCAACGACGCTTTCCAGGCTGGCATGGGCAGCAGGCGACTCCCCCGTGCCAGCCGGGTCTTGGTCGCGCGCGGCGGCGGTGGTCGACCTGTGATCGCCGGTCATGTCTGAGTTCTCCTTACAGATTTGGCAGGCAGCGTTGATCCCCGCGAGCGATTCAGGCGGCAAGCCGCCCTCCATCGACGAAGAGGGTCACCCCGTTCACTGCCCCCGCGGAATCACCGGCCAGGAAGCAAACAGCCTCGGCTATATCGGTGACCGTAGCGAATCGCCCAATTGGAATACGATCAAGAGCATCCTTTCTGAAAGAACCGTCGGCGCGCTGCCGCACGTTCAGATCGGTCTCGACCATTCCTGGGGCGACGGCGTTCGCGCGGATTCCAAGCGGGCCAAGCTCCAGCGCCATCTGCCGGGTAAGCATCCGGATGCCGCCTTTGGACGCTGCGTAAGCCGTGCAGCCGGGACTGGCCATCTGCTCGTTGGTCGAGGACACGTTCACGATCGAGCCAGAGCCCTGACCGGCCATCACTCGCGCGGCGAGCTGGGAAAGAATGAACGCGCCAGTTAGGTTGGTCCGCAACACTGCTTCCCATTCCTCCAATTCGATATCGAGAAAGGCTTTGCGCGGCAAGATGCCCGCGTTGTTGACGAGCACATCGAGGCGGCCGTGCCGCTGCGCGACGTCCGCCACGACGCCGGCCGCCTGGCCAGCGTCGGTGACCTCCAGCCGCACCGCCTCCGCTGCGCCACCCCGTGCGACCACCGATGCCGCCACCTGCCGGGCGGCCGCCGCATCGGCCCGGAAGCCGACTACGACGGTGGCCCCGGCGGCGGCAAGACCGGTCGCGACCGCCCGCCCGATGCCCCGAGAGGCGCCGGTTACGATGGCGACGCGACCGGTCAGCCCCGTCACGATGAGATGTGCATGTCAGCGACCGCGGTGGTCCATGCCGTCATGTCGAGCCATTGCGACGCCGGAGGCGCGGTGGTGATGGCCCCGACCTGCTTCGCGAGCTGCTCCTGGGCGACGGCCGAGCTCTGGCTGAAGGCCGACGCGCTGACCGGGAAGGTATTGGCCGCCTTGAGCGCGACGTAGGTGCTGGCGGCGGCCGCGGTGCTGCCGCCCGCGTACTTGACGGCCGCGGCGACCCACTGGGACTTGCTGTCGTTGAAGATCTGCGCCGCCTTGATCCAGGCCTCGTCGACGTCGACCGCGAGTGCCGGGTGCGCCTTGACCCACGACGGTGAGCCGCCAACGAACGAGTCAGCCAGCTCGGGTGCCGCCGAGGACATGGTCGCCAGGTCGGTGAACCCGGCCTGGATCAGGGGTCCCATGTCGGACTCGTGGACGAAGGTCGCGTCGATGTGGCGGGTGAGCATGGCGCTCACCCGCACGGCTGAGCCGCCGGCGAGCGTGACCTGCACCTTGGAGACCGGAATGTGGTTCTTGGCGAGCAGGTCGGCAAACATCAGCGCCTCGAGCCCGTGGGTGTTGGACGTCCCGTAGATCTGGCCGGGGAGCTGCGAGATTGACTTGAGCGACGGCGCGCCGATGAAGTGATAGTCCAGGCGCGGCTGGCTGGGGCCGAAGATCGTCAGGCCGGAGTTGATGGCGGACGAGACGGCGATGGAGCCGATGTCGGCGTCCCCGGCCAGGATGACCCGGATCGCGGCCGGGTCGCCGGTCTGGTTGATGATCTGCGCGTTGGCGCCCCAGCCCTGGAGCACCTCGGCCATGAGCTCAACCTTGGTGTCCTCAAGGGCCGGGGTGGAGCCCACGGCGATCCGGATGGTGACACCCTTGAGATCGGGCGTGCCGTTCGACGACGTCGGCAGGGTGGCACCCGCTCCGCCGCTGCCGCCTGTGCCGCTGGTGCCGCCGCTCGCTGAGCTACAGGCCGCGAGCAGCAGGGTGGCCGACACGGCGGCGGTCGCGGCAGCTGCCCACCGTCTCGCGCCTCGGCCTAGGCTGATCCGTTGCATCCGTTATGCCTTTCACCTGGTAAGAGTGTTTGCTTTAGAGCTGGCTAGTGGATGTCGAGGACGAGGCTCAGGACGTGGTCGCGAACCTTGGCGGCCTCGGGGTTGCCGATGATGTCGGCGTGGTGGCGCGGGCGTCCGAGCGGGACGTTGACAATCTCCCGCACAGACCCCGGGGAGGCGCCCATCACGACGATGCGGTCGGAGAAGAACACCGCCTCGTCCACGTCGTGGGTGACCAGGATCGTGGTGGTGCCAGTGGCGCCGAGGATGCCGGCGATGTCCTCCTGCAGCCGGCGCCGGGTGAACGCGTCCAGTGCCGACAGGGGCTCGTCCATGAGCAGGACGTCAGGATCCCCGACGAGCGCCCGGGCCAGGCCGACGCGCTGCTGCATGCCGCCCGACAGGGCCTGCGGGTAGTAGCCGACGAAGTCCTGAAGGTTGGTGAGCCGCAGCTTGTCGTCGATGGCCGCCTGGACCTGCTCGGCCGACATCCCCTTGCGCTTGAGGACGAAGGCCAGGTTGTCGCGCACGGAGCGCCACGGCAGCAACGCCGGCTCCTGGAAGACGAAGCCGATCCGGTCGGGCACGCCATCGACACGCTGGCCGTTGATCACGACCTCGCCGGTCGATGCCGGGATGAGACCGGAGATCATCCGCAGCAGGGTCGTCTTGCCGCAGCCTGAGGCGCCGATCAGCGAGATGAACTCGCCTTCCGCGATGTCGAGGCTGACGTTGGTGAGCGCCGTGAATGCCTCGCCGCGGCGGCCGGGGCGCTCGTAGGTCTTGGAGACATCGCGGACCGCGATGCATGTGGCGGACGCGCTCATCGGCCGGCTCCCTCGGAGTTGGTCATCGGTGGTCAGACCTTCGTGTGGACGTCGGAGCTCGCTGCCCACGGCGCGATCCGGCGGCGGAGGACCTCAAGGATGATGGTTCCGATCACGCCGACCACGGACGAGCAGATGATCGCCGCCAGCAACGGCGCGGTCTGGAACGCGTCGCCCGCGTTCTGGATCAGCCCGCCCAGGCCCTTGAGGCTGATGTCCATCTCGGCGATGATCACGCCGATCAGCGACTTGGCCAGGGCGATCCGCAGTCCGGCGAAGATGTAGGGCACGGCGTTGGGCACCGCGACGTTGCGGACGACGCTCAGCTCGCCGGCGTGGTAAACCCGGGCCATGTCGAGCAGCGTGCTTGGCGTGTTGCGGACGCCCTCTTCCGTGTTGATGATCACCGACCACACCCCGAGCAGCACCGTGATCAGGACCTCGGCGTTGAAGCCGATGCCGGTCCAGATCACGACGAGGGGCGTGAGGGCGATCAGCGGTGTCGCCTGGAAGAAGCTCACGTAGGGATTGAGGATCCGGCGCGCGACCGAGCTGCGGCCCATCAGGATGCCGACCAAGATGCCGACGACCGCCGCTATCGCGAAGCCCACGCCAAGCACTTCCATGGCCCGCAGGAACGCCGGGCCGAGCTCCCCGCTCTGGATGAGGCTGATGAACGCGCTCCACACCCTGGTGGGCGTCGCCAGGAGGATCGGGTTCACGTGGGCGCCGGCGATCTGCCAGATGCCGAGGAACACGACGACCGAGAGCACCTGAAGCGCCGCCTGGTCGAAGATCTTCCGGGCCGCCGGCGCCGCCTCGCGGCGGCGAGCCCGCTCACCGCCGCTTGCCGATGGCCCCGCGGGTTTAGCCGCCGCGATGTGGTCTGTGTTCGCTGACATGCGTTGCCTCACTCACTGCCGTCGATCGTTTTCATTGCGGGATCAGAGGACTCCGGCCGCGCGGGCCAAGAAGACGTAGTGCTCCCAGAGCTTGTTGGGCCGGTGCCCGCCCCGGCGGTAGCTCTCCGCCAGCTCAGTGACCTCCGCGTCGTCCAGGGGCTTGAGCGGGCCGAGCCGCGAGGCGTCGATCAGGGTTCGCGCGTTCTCCTCGATGTCCACGCAGTCCATGAGCAGGTTTTGCATGTCGTGGCTGACGACGACGGTGCCGTGCGAGCGCAGCAGGCACGCGCCGGCATCGGCCAGCGTCTTGGCGACCGCGTCGCCCTGATGCCGGTCGCGGATGTGCGTCGGGTCCGGGTGCACTGCCAGGCCATGCGGGAACTTGAAGGCGAAGTGCCGCATTGGCAGCAGCGGCGCGTCGACCATCGTGAAGGTCGTCGACGCCGTCGGGTGCCCGTGGCAGATCACGAGGACGTCCGGCCGGGCGCGGTACACGCCGGTGTGGATCGCCGTCTCCGCCGGCGGGATGCCGTCGCCGGATACCACGGTGCCGTCCAGGTCGACGACGAGCAGGTCCTCGGAGGTCAGCGCCGCGCGGCTCAGGTCCCGGGGCTGGATCAGCAGCCGGTCGTCGCCCACCCGGGCGCTGAGGTGCCCGCTGTACCCGAGGATCCCCTGCATGACCAGGATGCGCGAGCAGGTGACGAGTTCCTCACGGAGGCGGGCTTCATCGGTCCGGACCATGCGATCGCTCCACTGTGTCTTGGATCTTGGATCTTGGATCTTGGATTCTGGATCTTGGATCCAAGATTGCCGGCGTATGTTTCGGCTGTCAATGGGTCTTTGGTTCGGAAATGTAAACTTCGCAACGGTTTCGCCGGGTTACCCTCCGCCGGCCGGCCGACCTGTACATTCTCAGCATGGCTCTTGCCGAGGCACCCGCAGAGCCGACTGTCCCGGTAGCTGTCGGCTGGACCAGCCGGTTCACCCTGCTCTGGTTCGGGTTCTGGATGGCGTGGCTGGTGCCCGTCCAGCTGGTGCTGCCGAACCAGTTCGCCGCGCTTGACTCGGCGCACAAGGTGCGGGACTTCGGCATAACCAACGGGGCAGCCGGGGTCGTGGCGCTGATCGCGCTGCCGGTGGCCGGCGCGCTGTGTGATCGCACCAGATCGCGGTGGGGCAGGCGGCGGGTGTGGATGGCGGCCGGGGTGGTCGTGCTGGCTGTTTCCGTCGCCGCCCTCGGCCCGCAGCACTCCTGGGTGGGGGTGATGATCTGCTGGATGTTCGCCTCGCTTGGCTTCTCCATCGCGTCGGCGGGGCTGTTCGCCGCGGTCGCCGACCAGGTGCCGGTGGCCCAGCGCGGGATCATCTCCGGTGCGATCTTCGGACCGCAGGCGCTTGGCCTGCTCGTCGGCCTGGCGCTGCTGGCGGAGGTGATCACCGGAACTGCCAGCGGGTACCTGGTGCTGGCGGTCGCCGTGGTGATCCTGTCGGTGCCGTTCGTGCTGCGGTACCGCGACTCGCCGATCGCGGGCGGCAAGCTGCCGCTTAACGTGCGTGCCCTGACCGAGGCGATTTGGGTGTCGCCGCGCGCCTACCCGGACTTCGCCTGGGCGTTCGGCGGGCGGGTGGCGGTCAACATCGGGAACGCGCTCGGCACCACGTACCTGCTGTATTTCTTCACCAACGGGCTGCACCTGAAGGATCCAGAGACCGCGTTGCTGTACGTCACCGCCGTCTACCTGGTGTTCACGCTGCTCACTACCTATGGCGGCGGCGTGCTCTCCGACCGGTCCGGGCGGCGCCGGGTGTTCGTCGCGATAGCCTCAGTCCTGCAGGGCATTGCGGCGGTACTTCTGGTGATCTGGCCGAGCTTTTCCACCACGATGATCGCGGCTGCCTTCCTCGGCGCGGGGTATGGCGCCTTCCTGTCGGTGGACCAGGCCCTGGTGACCCAGGTACTACCCGACGCGGAGACCCGCGCCAAAGACCTGGGCATCATGAACATCGGCAACAACGTGCCCCAGGCCCTGGCCCCGGTGGCCGCGGCGCTGATCATCGACCAGCTTGGGGGCTACCGCGTGCTGTTCGCGTTCGCCGGCATCTTCACGTTCTTCGGCGCCACCATGGTGTACCGCATCAGGTCCGTCAGGTAGGTGAATGGCACGGTCAGGGGATCTGCCGCGGCGGTGTCCCCGGACTTTATCCGCGCGGCGAGCGCCGTCGCCTCGTCGTGGGTGAGGGTGTAGGTCCACAGCGCGCTCCCGGGGTCCTGCAGCCGGCTGTCGTCGATGCCGCCGAGGTCAACCGGGTCGAATCCGGCGTCCCGGATCAGCTGGGCGACGACCGGCTTGGCCTGCTTGCCGCTGGACAGGAACATGACCCAGGGCGGCTCGCGGTGGTTGTCGTCGGCTATGACGTTGACGTTGAGCGAGTTGAAGGCGCGCGCCCAGCGCGCCCGCGGGAACGCGTCGCACATCTCGTTAAGGTAACGGCGGCTCGGAGGGTAGCGGCCGTGATCGTGGGGTCAAAGCGGGAACCGCCTGAGCTGTGAGGGAGAAACGCACCTTCTGCCCTACTTTGCCCACACGGTTTTCCGGGCGTTCCGGTGTTTGTGGGTCATCGGCGGCGGGATAGTGATAGAGCGCGTCGGTTTTCAAGTTGCCCGTCCCGGGTGTGTCGCGGTGCCGCGGGCCGTCGGTTCCGCGTCTTGTCTTTGCCTCGGGCGGGTTCTCGGGTGCCGTTGACCGCTGTGATCGCGGGTCATCCGGGCGGCGGCCCCCCAAAGTCGGCCGGTTCGCCCGTTATGCCCCGGTTTCCCGGCGCTGCGGGCCGGCTGTTTCCGTGATCGCGGGTCATAGGGGGCGGATATCGCC
>JAWWPV010000201.1:0-8666 GCA_033854775.1 Trebonia sp. | reverse complement strand
CCAGAGCCCGCCGAGGCGAACGCGGTCGCCGACAGGTACGCCGCGTACAGCGCCTGCTCACGGCCGTCGAGGTCCATCGGGTCGGCGACGACCCTGGGCAGGCCGGCCGCCAGGGACCCGATGCCCTCGGCGGCGAAGGCGGCGTTGATCGGGTCCGCGCTCGGTGCCCACATCGAGTCCACGCAGTGCGCCAGCGCGTTCAGGCCCGATGCCACGCTCATCTCGACCGGGAGGGACATGGTCAGCGTGGCGTCGTAGATGATCACCTTGGGCAGGACCTTCTTGTCGATGCCCGTCGTCTTCTTCGCGCCCTCCGTCAGTCCCCATACCGGGGTAGCCTCCGAGCCGGCGTAGGTGGTGGGCACCGCGATGATCGGCAGGCCGGTTGTCATCGCGATCGCCTTGGCCAGGCCCGTCGTCGAGCCGCCGCCAACGCTCACCAGGACGTCGACGTCGTTGCCCGCGGCCGTTTCGCGGGCCCGCTCGGCCACCTCGACGGGGACGTGCATCACCACGTCGTCGTGCCGCACTGCCACGGGGATGTCCCCGGCGATCGTGTCGGCCAGGTGCACCTCGGCCTTGGCCGCGATCAGCATGACCCTGGTGGCGCCCAGGTTGCCGATCTCGCCGCGCAGGTTGGCCGCCGCTGCGCCGGAGCCGAAGGCGACGCGCTGTGGCAGGGTGTCGTGGACGAAGCGCATGGTCTTTATTGTCCTATCGCCGGCTGAGCAGGGCGGTGAGGGCGTCCCTGAGCGCCTGCTCGGGGTCGGCAGGCAGGGCCATCGAGCGCCAGCCGATGAACTTGTCCGGGCGGACGAGCAGCACGCCGTCCTCGTTGACCTCGCGGAGCCGCGCCCAGTCGTAGTAGATGTCGGTGACCTCGCGTCCCGGACCGATGATTACCGTCTTGAGCGGAACGCCAAGGTCGTCGCTTACCTTCGCGGCGGCCGCCGCCCACGGCTCGCCGGTGATGCCGGTGATCAGCGTGAACGTGTCGTACTTCGCGAGGTCGAGCGTCGAGACCTTGGTGGCGCTCCCCTCGTTTGACGCAGCGCCGACCCAGGCGTGCGGCAGGTGCGCGCCGGGGACGGTGGAGGCCTGGTAGTACAGCTCGGGGTCGCGCCTGGGCGCCGGCCTGGCACTGCCGTCGCCCTGGATGGCCGTCGACTCGTAGAACTGGCCGAGGTCGACTCCGTGCGCGTTGAACTCGTAGTTCTTCAGCTCCATCGCCTCGACGAGCGCCGCCCGCTTGGCCGCGCCGCGCGGCGTGTTGGCCTTGCGCTCCTCGATCTGCGCCCGCATCTCCTCCTCGGTCTCGGCGTCGGTGAGGCCGAGAACCTCGAAGAACTGGACGAACTCGCGGCTCGACTTGTTGGCGCGCGTGACGATCTGCCTGGCTATCGGGGCGCGCTCCGCCGAGTAGGTATCAAGGAGTTCGTGGCCCGCCTGGTTTCTCAGCACCGCCGCGAGCTTCCACGCCAGGTTGTAGGAGTCCTGGACGCTCGTGTTGGAGCCGAGGCCGTTCGACGGCGGGTGCCGGTGGATCGCGTCGCCTGCGCAGAAGACCCGCCGCTTTTGCAGGTGGGTGGCGAAGTACTCGTTGTTGCCCCAGAGGGACGTGCCGGTGATCTCAACGTCGAGGTCCGGGACGCCGACCAGGTTCCTGACGATCTCGGTGGCCTTTTCCGCGTTGACGTCCGGCGGCGGCTGGCTGATGTCGTAGCCCCAGACGATCAGCCACTCGTGCCACGGGCGGATCATGCGGACCAGGCCGGCGCCGATGCCGCCGACGTTGGACCCGGGCTGGATGACCCAGTAGAGGACGGAGGGGCGCGCGGCGACGTACTGCGAAATATCGGCTTTAAAGGTGATATTCATCGAGCCGGCGATGTCCATCTGGCCCTCGAATGGCAGCCCGGAGTGCTCGGCGACCAGGGACCGGGCGCCGTCCGCGCCGATCAGGTACTTCGACCGGATGTTGTAGACGTGGCCGGTGAGGCGATCTCTCACGGTGGTCGTGACCCCGGCCTCGTCCTGGGCGTGGCTCAGGTACTCGGTGGAGAACCGGGTCTGGGTACCGCGCGCCGTGGCGTTCTTCACCAGGATCGGCTCAAGGTAGGTCTGCGGGATGTCGCAGATCAGGCACGGCGATGCCTGCTGGTAGTCGGCCTCGCGGGCCGGGTGGGTGCCCCAGGTGAGGATGCGGCCGATCTCCTCGCCGGCGATGCTCGTGCAGAAGACGGTGTCGCCGACCAGTGCGTGCGGCGTGGCGTCCGCGAGCACCTGGTCCTCGATGCCGAAGTCGCGGAAGATCTCCATCGCCCGCTGGTTGGTGATGTGCGCGCGCGGCGTGTTGGCCGTCCACCGGTACTTCGTGATCATGACGTTCGGTATGCCGAGCGTGGCGAGGCTGAGCGCGGCCGCGCCGCCCGCCGGTCCCGAGCCGACGATCAGCACGTCGGTCTCGACCGCCGCGCCCGTGGGTATCTCCGTCTCGGCGAGTCCGTCGTCGAAGGCAGGCATGGGGCTGTGCACCCTTCTCTCGGGCCATCATGGTACGCCGGGACCAGCGGTGCGGGAAATGTGCTGACTACGCGTGGCGGAATATCGCGGAATACCATTGAGCAGCTGACATTGCCCTGAAGGAGACCTGCATGGCTATGCCGTCCGCGACACCCCAGCCAGAGGCAGGCGCGCGGGGTGGCGGCCCGTCTGGTGATGCGGGTCCGGCGGCGCTGCGGGCCTGGTTGTACGAGGTCAGGCCGGATGGCACCAGCTGCCTGATGGGCCCGCCGACCGGCAGGCCGATGGCGGCGATAGAGACGGGCGGCATCCTGTGCGTCTCCGTCGAAGGCGGGCAGAACACGCCGGAGCGGAAGTACCTGAAGGCGCCGCCGGCCGAGGGGATGTCATCGGACCCGGTGACGGTCAGCATGGACCCGCGCAACGGCTTCTGGATGATCCAGAACAGCGGCATCACGAACACGCTGCGGGTGCAGCAGTACGGCCTGTCCGCCGTGCCACTCCGCCCGCAGACGGCCATGCCCATGGCCGGCCCGGATGTGGCGGTGTGGATTCCCGTGGTGCCGCACGGGCCGTCATCGGGCAAGAGCGAGAGCTTCCGGCTGCTCATCCTGGCCGCCGGGCCGGAGAAGCAGGACGGCCCCGGGGTGACCAGGCTCATCACCGCGCCGCGCCGGTACCTGTCGGAAGCCAAGCAGGAGGCGCTCATCGCGTACTTCGGCGACCATCTCTCCTGGCCGCCGCTGCCGGCCCCGCACGTCAGGCAGCAGGCAGAGGTCGAGAAGATCGCCTACCACTACGGGCTGGCGAAGGCGCCGACCCCGGAGCGCTGGGCGCGGAACCGGTTCGACGTGCTGGCCGGCCGGGACGGGCTGTTCAGGGACGCCGACTGGTTTCCGCGGCTAGGCGGTCCCGACCGGACCCTGGCCAACCACCTGGCCGCCTTTCACCGCCTGGTGGAACTCCGCACGATCACGCTGCGGCGCGTCTGCGAGTGGGCCTCGAGGCACGACGTGGAGCCCTACGCCCTCATCGACAGGCAACTCGTCCCGCCCAGGTGATGAAGATCTAGCGCGGCGAGGGCTTGGGCTGATCGACGGAAGCGGCTATCCGGACGGCCGCCACGGTGTCATGCCAGTTGCGCGGGTCGGAGAACTTCTGGCCGGCGAGCGCGGCGGCCTTCATCAGGCCCTCCCTCAGCAGCATCGGGTCGGCTGGCGGCACGAACACCGCGCCGCCGTACCCGCTGGCGGCCTCGGGCAGGCCGCCGACGCTCGTCACCACGATGGGCAGGCCCCAGCTCATCGCGACGTGCAGGATGCCGCTGCTCGACGAGCGCCGATAGGGGAGCACGGCCACGTCGGCGTGCGCGAAGGCCGCGCCGACTACCTCGTCAGGCACATATTCGTTGACGAAGGTGATGCGGTCCGCATGCGGGCTTGCGGCGATGAGATGAGCCGGTTCCGTGCAGCCCTCCCAGGTCTCTCCGACCACCGTGAGCCACAACCGCTCCGCCTCCTCCCTGGGCAGGGCATTAAAGACGTGCAGCAGGTCCTCCAGCCCCTTATATGGACGTATAAGGCCAAAGAACAGCAGATTTACCACGCCGTCAGACTTCGGCGCGGTGCGCACCGCGGAAATCGCGGCCGTGACGGCCGGGTCGGACGTTTCCTGGAGGTCACGGTATTGGTCGTAGGGGCCGTGCGGCACCATTGCGACGCGCATATCGATCGGCCCGTAATTCGACTCGAACAGCTGCCAGTCCGACTTGGAGTGGACGATGCAGCCGTGCGCGAGCCGGATGAGCGCGCGCAGCCCCCAGCGACCGTAGCCGCGGGCGACCGCCAGGCCGGCCTCGCCGGGATCCTGGAGCTCGTGCAGCTCGATGACGACGCGCATGCCCGTGACGCGCGCGACGATGGCAAGCGCCAGGTAGGTGTGCAGCGTGGCCGCCGTCCACCACTCGAGGAGCAGGACCTTGGACCGCCTGCTGCGCAGGAACCGCAGGGCCCGCAGCAGGGAAGGGCCCCACCACCAGTCGATCCCGTCAAAGACCGATACGTCGGCGCGGTATGCCATGCTCGCGCGCTTCAGGCCGACGCGCCGCTTGCCCGGGTAAAGCAGGCGCGGCAGCAGGCGGCGAAGCAGGATAACGTTGGTATCGCACTGATCGTTGGCCATGGAATTAGCCAGGCGGCAGGTGTAGTAGCTGATTCCTGAAGTGAACCGCCAACCCGGGCCGACAAGGCAAACCGACAATGGTGAATCGTCGCTTTCAGGGGCAGCGACTTCATGGACTATGTGGCCGCGTGCCGTCTCCGCGGACCCATCAGATGGCAAGTTGTGATTAAGCAAGTCATGATCACTCTGCATTGTTCGAGTCGACTCAAATGATGGCGGCTGAAGTCCACGAGTAGTCACGTCGCACCTGTTCTGCTGATAATTCAATTTCCATTTACAAATCAATCATGCTGATTTAGTCTCTTCAAATAATGCGTAGAATCGCCCTGCTCGTGGCGCGGCGGCCGACTTGGAAACGCGATCGTACCGCACCTGATGGTAGCTAGGTGTGATGTTTAACCTCCGCTGAGGTTGGCTGAAGCGTCAGGGGGGCCGGGCGGGGTTTGCCAGTTCGCCAGTGACGGCATTGGCGTTACAAGCCTACCCGGACCATGGTGGGAGCTTGCCGCGATCCGGCAAGATCATCGGCTATACAGAGCGTCGCCCCGGCTCAGGTCGAGTCGTCGGATCGTCACTTTCCGTTAGCTTAGTGTCGCCTCCGAATTTACTGATCTACGGTGTGCCACGCATACCGCGCCCCGTCGGGCGATGCGCCGCGCCGTGCCCCTTGTGCGGGTATAGTGTCCGCATTAGTCACCACGGCCAGGAGTGTGACAGCCGGGCGTCCGATGAGAACGCCGCGGAATCGCTCCGGCCGATGCCCCGCAGATGCAGATGCAGCGAGATGCTGCACGTTCAGCTAGTTCGGCTTCGGCGACGCAATGGGCGGGAAACCGGAGCCTATTAGGAGGCGGTCGCATGACGCTGCCAGCAGCAGCCCCAGCACTCCACACCGCGAAATCTGAACGCAACACAAGCGGTGGGTTCTTGCCAACTCGCGTAATCGAGGTTGAGCTCACTAAGCCGCTGCCGAAGCTTGCCCCCGATGGCCATTACGGTCGGGTCTGGATCCTCGCCAGGCTGTACACCGAGCCAATCGGTGTCTGCGTGGTTACGCTGCCGCGAGAAGGAATCACTCCCGACGCGCTCGGGGCCCAGTTGTGGACAAAACTAAACGGGCCCGTCGCGCAGCGGTTCGAGGCTGCGGGGCGAACGGCGCCCGCGGCCCTGCCAGGAGGCGGCCTGGCGGCGGAGCCGGACGGTTGGCCGTTCCTGCGCGATCGCGCGGCGCTGCTGGCCAACGCGCCTTTTATCAGCGTTGTCGTCTGCACCAGAGACCGGCCAGAACAGATAAAGAAATGCTTGAGCCGTCTCGCCGGGCAGAAGTACCCCAGCTACGAGGTGGTAGTGGTCGATAACGCGCCCACCTCTGATGCCCTCCGTGAGGTGGTCGAGGGCCAGCCGGGCGAGGGAGCGGAGTTCCGCTATTGCGTGGAACGACGTCCCGGCCTGTCCTGGGCACGGAACGCCGGGATCGCCGCCGCGGCGAGTGACATCATCGCCTTCCTCGACGATGACGACGAGCCCGACGAGCACTGGCTCGCCGGTGTCGCGGACGGCTTCGCCAGGGGGGAGCGCGTCGGCTGCGTTTCTGGCATTGTCCTTCCCGCTCGGCTCGACAACGCGGTTGAAAACCTGTTTGAGGAGATTGGCGGCCATACGAAGGGCCGCGGCTTCGTCAAGGAGACCTTTTCCAAGTCCGGGCCGCAGAGCCCGCTCTGGCCGCTGCCGCCGTTCGGCGTGGGTGCCAACATGGCGTTCCGGCGCGCCGTGCTTGACCGCATCGGCGGGTTCGACGTGGCGCTCGGCGCCGGGACCCCGACCGGGGGCGGCGAAGACACGCTCGCGATAACGCTCGCCATGCTCTGCGGGTACGAGGTCGCCTATGAGCCCGTCGCTCTCATGTGGCATCACCACCGCCAGGACATGGCCAGCCTCAACAAGCAGCTGCACGGGTACAGCGTCGGGCTGACCGCCTTCTACGCCGCCCTGCTAAGGCAGCGGCCGAGCGCGTTGTCCGGCCTCGTCGGGTTGCTCCCCTTGGCGGCCGGCTACCTGAAGGGCGGGAAGAGCGCGCCGCAGGAGGCGCCTGCGGAGCCCCAGGCCCTCGCGGCGGAACTGGATCGCAGGCAGCTTCAGGGAATGCTCACGGGGCCGCTGGTCTACGCCAAGAGCAGGCGTTTGCAGCGGCGCGTCGCGGCTACGCTGCGTTCCTAGTAACACTCGAAATGGTCACAAGTACCACAATGGGTTACTTGCCGGAGTTGCTACGTATGCCGACCTCGATCGCCTATGCTGCACTCGAGGGGCGCTTCGATCGTCCGGGCAGGTAGACAGGTACGCCTAGGCGGTTGGAGGTTCCCGGGGCGTGGTGGCGATGGACGGATCACTTGACTCGCGGGCGACGGTCCGGAGGCCAAGTCGTGCTGAGCGTGCTCCGGAGGCGTCCGTACTTTCCCGCGTTCCGATAAGCGTCATCACGCTTGTCGCGGCGATCGGTGTCCTCGTCTCGTCGGTGGGCTACGCGGACGGTCGCGCCGGAGCAGGCAGCAGTAGCGGCCCTGGGGTGGTGCTCTACTGGCTTGGCCAGGTACTGATACTGGTCCCGATAGGCGCCCGGCTGATTAGCCGGCGCCAGATGAGCAATGGTTCCACCATCACGCTCCTCGCGGTCCTCACCATTGCTGAATACTTGCTGAAGGTTAACTACTCTCCGCTTGGGTTTGCCTTCAACGATGAATTCCTGCACTGGCGTGGCACCACGAACATGCTGCAGTCCGGGAAGCTGTTCGAGCTGAACTACGGACTGCCGATCGGCACGCACTATCCAGGAATCGAAGAGGTCACGTCGGCACTGATCTCGGCCACTGGGCTTTCCGTGTTCGAAGCCGGCCTGATCGTCGCGGGCGTTGCCCACTTCCTGTTCATCTGCTTCCTGTACCTGGCCTTCTGCGTAGCCATCCGCTCGCACCGGATCGCCGGCGTCGCGATACTCCTCTACTACAGCGCGCCCTCGCTGACGTCCTTCAACTCGATGTTCGTCTATGAGACGCTCGCCCTCGCCTTCTTCGGCATGTGCCTGGTCGCCGGCCTCAGGTCGGCCGTCGAGAAATCGCCGTCGGACCGCACGCGCTGGTTTATCGTCGCGGTCCTGTGCATCTTCGCCACCGTCATCACGCACCACGTCACCAGCTACATGCTTACCGCCTTCCTGATCCTTTTGGCGATCGCGAGCGCGGTCACGGGCTCGCGCAAGACCGCGGCGAGGTTTGGCGTCCTCGCGGCCATCTCCGTGCTCTCGGTCACCTACTGGATCGCGTTCATGGCGCGTGACACCGTCTCCTACTTCAGCCCCACCGTGGTGGGCATGGTCCAGAGCCTTAAAAACCTCACGAACGGCGGGTCCTCCGGTGCGGCGTCCACCTCGTCGTCGCCCTTTAGCAACACGGCCCTGGCGGCGGTCGGCCTGCTGCTCATCACGGCCCTGATCGCGGTTGGCGCCTGGCAGACATGGAAGCGACACAGGCGGCACCCGTGGATCATGGGCATGGCGATCGGCGGCACCCTCGGCTGGATCGCCTCCCTCGGGATTCGCCTCGGGACCGCGGACGGGCAGGAACTCGCCGGGCGGGCCGCGACCTACATCTACATCCCGGTGTGCGTCCTCGCTGCGCTCGCCCTCACCGGGCTGGTCAACAGCTCGCCGGTGCGCCGCTTTGGCTCCGCCGTCACCGCTGTCATCGTGGCGGCGATCACCGCGCTGCTGATCGACGGGCTGGCCAACGGCTGGCCGCCCTACTGGGAACGGCTCCCGGGCCCGCACCAGGTGGCCGCCTTTGAGGCATCGGTCGACCCCGAGGAAATCGCCATCTCCGACTGGAGCCTGGCGCAGCTCGGCCCCGGCTGGCGCATCGCCGCCGACCAGGGCATCTATCCGGTGCTCATCGGCTACGGCGGCCAGA